>NZ_JAAFKD010000008.1 GCF_013299165.1 Microcoleus sp. bin38.metabat.b11b12b14.051 | reverse complement strand
TATCTAGAAAAGCATCGCTCTAGAATTGTTAACTATGAGCAATTATCATCAGACAAGATTTGTTCGCCGAGGCTCGGGAGCCGTGGAATCGACGGTCAAACAAATAGATAGAAGGTTGAAAATCTCCGGGGCTCAATGGTTGAAAAAAAATGTCAATCAAATGCTAAAACTTCGTTGTGCTTACCTCAACGACCGGAGGGCCATTTGAGGCTTTTGCAAAACCGGGATGCTCCCAATGAGAGTCCTTTCTCAGAAAACTCAGAAGAAGGACTCTCATTCCTCACTACGAACTTGAAGAAGGACTCTCATTCCTCACTACGAACCTGTTAGAGCATTTTTTCTAGAAATTGCTTGGCTCGATCGCACTTGGGGTTACTAAAAAACTCCTGCGGCGGCACATCTTCCGCCACTTTTCCGCCATCCAGAAACAAGATGCGGTGGGCGACTTCCCGTGCAAAACCCATCTCGTGAGTCACAATAGCCATGGTAATCCCCGTCTGCGTCAAAGCTTTCATCACGTCTAACACTTCTTTAACCATTTCAGGATCGAGTGCAGAAGTCGGTTCATCCATTAGCAAAATTTCCGGTTCCATCGCCAAGCAGCGGGCGATCGCCACCCGCTGTTTTTGACCCCCCGAAAGCTTAGAAGGATAAACTTCCGCCTTATCCGACAAACCGACTTTTTCCAGCAATTCTAAGCCCTTCAGACGCGCCTCATCCTTACCAACGTGCTTGACTTTGATAGGTGCATAGGTCACATTTTGCAGCACCGTCATGTGCGGGAATAAGTGGAAATGCTGAAACACCATCCCCACTTTTTGCCGCATTTTCATAATATCGGCTTTCGGCAAAGTGATATCCACGCCGTCAATGTAGATTTGTCCCGAAGTCGGAACTTCCAGTAAATTCAAACACCGCAAAAAAGTAGACTTACCGCAGCCCGAAGGGCCGATAATTGCAATTACTTCTCCTTTGTGAATCTCCGTGGTAATCTCGCGCAAAACCTTAAGATTGCCAAAAGACTTATAAAGGCGATCGACTTTAACTGCTACTTTGGAGTCTGCGTTCGAGTACATTGGCCCCCCAAGTTAAACTAAGCACCATCAAATAATAAATTGCGCCGACAAATATCAAAGGTTCAAAGTAAATGTACTTTTCGGCTCCGACAATTGTAGCGCGGCGCAGCAAATCTTCTACGCCAATCACTGAAACCAAAGCTGAATCCTTCAACAAAGCAATACTTTCATTTACCAATGCAGGCAAAATATTTTTCAATGCTTGCGGCAAAATAATATCACCCATCATCAGTTTGTAGGGAACGCCAAGGGATTCTGCTGCTTCTTTTTGACCTTGATCTACAGCTTGAATTCCCGCGCGGATTGTCTCGGAAATATAAGCGCCAGAATTCAGGAAAAAAGTAATCACGCCAGCTTGCAGCGCCGATATATTATAGCCCGTAAGCTGCGGGGTTGCAAAATAAACTAAAGTCAATTGCAAAATTAGCGGCGTTCCTCGAAAAATCGAGGTGTAAGCAGTGGCGAACCAGAACAGCGGTTTAATGCTAGAAATCTTAAACAGAGACAGCACGATTCCCCAGAGAAATCCCAGAAATGCCGAGAGCAAGGTAAAGGTGAGCGTTACCCAAATCCCTGACAAAATGTAAGGCAAATTCGGCACAATTTTGCCAAAATCTAACCCGAACTTGGGTGCAGCAGCAGGCTGATTTCCTTGAGCGGGTTCTTGGGCGATCGATCGCGAAAACCACTTAGTAGCTAGTTCCTGAATTTGACCGCTGGCTTTCATTTGCTGGAGGACGCGGTTGAATTCGGGAACTAATCTCGAACCTTTGGGGAAGGCGATCGCCGAACCGCTTTCTTCAGTATTCGGAATTGTGTTAAATTCTAAGTCCGGGTTGGCTGCTGCATAACCTTTTGCGACAGTATCCTCGATTACCCCCGCCGCGATCCGGTTCGCTTTAATTTCTTGAATGAGATCAGGAATCTTGTTCAGAGGAGCGACTTGCACCCCGGCCATTTTTTTCACAGCTTCCTGCTGAATGCTTCCGAGTTGAACGCCTACTTTTTTCCCGGTTAAATCTTCAGCTTTGGTCAACTTGCTGCCTTTATTGGCGACAATTGTATTTTGAGCTTCGTAGTAAAGCTCAGAAAAATCTACATTTTTTTTCCTTTCGGCTGTGGGAGTCATTCCCGCCATGACAAAATCGGCTCTTTTTGCCTGCAAAGCCGGAATTAAGCCGTTAAAATCCATGCCGATGACTTTCAGCTCGTAGCCCAACTCTTTCGTAATATATTTGGCAATATCGATGTCAAAACCGATGATTTCGTTGCCGCTAACAGCCGTATCTTTAAATTCGTAGGGCGGGTAGTCTGGGGAAGTCGCCAGGGTTAAAGTCTTGTTGGCTTGGGCGTAACTGGCGATCGCAATTAAGCTAAAGGCGATCGCGATCGCCGCCGCCAGCATCGATCGCAATTTAAAACGTTTCATCTCGAGCATTTTCCTCACAAATCCCCTAGCAAAAAATCTAAAATCTGCAATTAAGTCACGATGCTAACAATAGATATAGTCCCCTAAAGTTCAGTTACTGGGATTGTCGTTTATAGCCGAGTCCCAAAAAGGTGAGGTATAGCAGTGGGCCTGGGACAGTAGACAGAAGAGCCCTCCGAGCTTTCGTCGAAGAGTGGACAGAAGAGCGCGCTGAGCGACTTGCCCGCCCGCGAAGTCGAGCGGAGTCGAAGAGTTGCTTCGTCAAGGAAATCAAACGGTTTCTGCTATGGGCTATAGGTTCTATTCATGAGGTTATTTATGTCCTCACCGCTGTGGCGATTGCTGTACAGGTTTTGATTTTCCATTTTTCGGTTTTAGATTGAATAATTGGCCCGGAGCGGCTTCGCTCTTCGGGCAAGGATTGAGGGATTGAGCCGTCAATACCCCTAGGATATCTCGAACTGCTATAGCTTTTTGTGAAATCAACGGGGTTGCTGCCAGTCTTGTGAAAAAGTCGGCCGTAAAAAAGAAGTATTACCTGTTGACTTGTCGCGAATTCTTATGGTATATTTTAGATAATGGGAGTGGTGACTCAATTTTAAAAATTGCCACCACTTCCATTATTTAATAATACTTTATTGGATGGTAGAAGTCAAGCGATTGACCCGAAAAAAAAAGGCGATTTTTTTTTATTCAATCAATTAAAATTAATCAGTGCCCATAACTAATTCGCCGTTACCGTCAATAACTTCGCCGATCGCAAACGCAGCAATTCCCTGAGACTCAAACCACTTCACAGCCTGCTCAACTTCCCGGCGATCGACCAACAACACAAAGCCAATACCCATATTAAAAGTATTGAACATATCGATAGTCGCCACAGAGCCAGCTTCAGCAATCCAGTCAAAAATTGGCAAACTCGGCCAGCTATTACAGTCAATTTTCACAGATTGATTCACTCCCAAACAGCGCGGCAAATTTTCCGGCAAACCGCCACCGGTAATGTGCGCCATACCGTGAATTTCCAAACCGCTCTTAAGGGCTTCGAGGACTGGTTTTACATAAATTGTAGTCGGAGTCAGCAGCACTTCTCCTAAACTTTGACCGCCTAATTTTTCCGGTTGCGAATGCCAATCAAAACCTAAATCGCCGGCAATTTTCCTTACCAAACTAAAGCCGTTGCTGTGTACGCCGGAACTAGCCAGCCCGACAGCGACATCTCCCACTCGCACCTGCGAAGAGTCCAACAACTTGCTCTTTTCGACAATTCCCACACAAAAACCAGCCAAATCGTACTCGCCGGCTTGGTAAAAACCGGGCATTTCTGCGGTTTCTCCTCCCAGCAAAGCACAGCCCGCTTGTTTGCAGCCGTCAGCAATTCCTGTCACTACCGCAGCTAATTGTTCGGGATTTAACTTTCCCGTGGCTAAATAATCGAGAAAAAAGAGGGGCTCGGCGCCGGATGTCAGCACGTCGTTGACGCACATCGCTACCAAGTCGATTCCTACTGTATCGTGGCGATCGAGATCGTGGGCTAATTTCAACTTAGTCCCGACGCCATCAGTACCCGAAACCATCACCGGCTCTTTTAAACCCTGCGGGACGCTGAAAAACCCGCTAAATCCGCCGAATCCGCCCAAAACACCCGATCGGTGGGTGCTTTTGACTGTATTCTTGATGCGATCGACAAAAGCTCTGCCCGCCTCAACATCTACACCTGCTGCTCGATAATCCATAAGTCTGCCAAATCATTTGTACGTTTTAGTTTATGCCGAAGAGCAAGTCAAACGATTTTGGATTTTGGATTTTAGATTTTGGATTGGGGATTGGGGATTGAGGATTGAGGATTTGAGACTGGGGATTTGAGACTGGGGATTTGAGGCTGGGGATTTGAGGCTGGGGATTTGAGATTTTCAGGTGAGCTCCAACGTTGAACGATTTTAAATTGACCAAGAATTTCAAAGGTGGTACCCGCCACGTGATTTATCCGTGGAATCAATCCAAAATCGTTCGACAGAGCGAAGTCGAAGTCTCAAATCTCAAATCCTCAAGCCCCCGCATTTATCCGTGGGGTCAATCTAAAATCTCAAATCTCAAATCTCAAATCGGTTGACTTGCTTCACTCGATCTGGTATATCGAATAGGAGTATCAAATTTGTCATTCAAAGTAAGTATTTACACTATAGCAGACTCAACTTTAAACGCTTGACAAACAAATTATTTCAGGTTAATCATTTGGAAAACATAAAATACGCGAAATTTTTGTAAAGTTTTGTAAATTTTTCTGGAATTTCAAAAACGGCTGTAACCATTGCAATTAAAGGATTTTGTGAGACATAGTTCTGGGAAGATTTGAATAAAATTGCTGCAATGTATCGAAACAGCGATCCCCAAGCGCAAAAGTTTGTGGTAGTCTGTTGCAGTTCGTTACCAAAACACAAATTGCGGATCGAGTATGAGTTGTCAAAGCTCGGGGAAATTTCAGCCAGATTTTTTTGGGCTGAAGCATTAAAGCAAAAATGCACACCGATACTTTGCTTTGACTCACGGGGGAAGGGCGAAGGAATCAAGAAAAATTCTTGACTCCTGCCGCCAAGTGGCCAATCCTCCAATCTCGGTTGGCAATGGCTCTTCACAAAAATGGACGTATGAAGGAAAAATTTGTTGGTGGTTTACTCGCTGTCCTGTTAGTTCCTGTTGTAGGAACAGCATCTTCTTGTCACGCACAAGCCACAGATGCCCTGAAGCCAAACTCTCAGGGTTCCAAGCAGCAAGTAATTGCCACCCAACCGTCCCCGCAGTTAAACGCAACTCGGGCCGAAGCACAAAAAGTCGGGCAGTATCAGTATCAAGCAAGAGCTGATATTGGCCAAGACTCGATCGTCAAAATTCTGCCCCACGAGTTGGACGGGCGACAAGCAGCGACAGTCTACGTGCGAAATATTCCAGTCATCACCTTTCTGAACCCAAGTCAGGAAACCAACACTAAAATTCGATCGACAGCCGGTACCAAAGCAGATCCTAGCAATCAGTCAAAAGTAGCCGGCAGCAAAGAAAATTCCCCAGCCGGAAACATTGCCAGCAATTCCACCAACCAAGAACCAGATCCAGTGTGGCGGGCATCCAGCTTAGCAGCAAGACTCAACCAGCTAGCTCGCAACAACATCGATCCCAACAGCATTACCGTTAAGTGGGAAACAGGCGAGCGCTACATTATCCAGGCAAACGGCGAGGACTTGGTAAACATCAACGCCCAAAACATCCTCCCGGACACCACGAGCGACTTCAGCCGAGACGCCCTGCAAGTAACCAATCGCCTCCGCCGCCTCTTGGGCAACGCCCCACCCCTGGAAGCAGTCGCAGGCGAACCCCAACCAGAAGCCCCCGTGCTGTCTCTGGGCCCAGTTCAAGTGCGCCTCAGCGGCTGGGCTTCCTGGTACGGCCCCGGATTTGATGGCAACCTCAGCGCCAGTGGCGAGCGTTTTAACCAAAATGCCTTGACTGCTGCACACCGTCACTTGCCCTTTGGTACTCTAGTCATGGTGAAAAATCTTGACAACGGGCGCTCGGTAGTAGTTCGGATTAACGATCGCGGCCCTTACGTGGGCGATCGACTGATTGACTTGTCCGCCGGCGCAGCCAATGTGCTGGGCATGATGAGCAGCGGTGTTGCGAGAGTGGAAATCCAAGTAATCGAACCGAAACAATAAACAAGTGTAGGACGGTGAACCCTTCTGTAAGGCACAATACAAAAGTTATCCGAATTGTAGAAGGCAGAAAGTAGAACCAAAGTGACATCTGGCACCATCTCAAGAACAGGCAAGATGCCTGTTCCACAAGACATGAAGTTTCTTGTGGGGTGGGCGTCCCGCCCGCCCTTGAAAAACTGTGCAAGATATAAGTGAGACTGACATCTGGCACTCACACCATCTCAAGAACAGGCAAGATGCCTGTTCCACAAGACATGAAGTTTCTTGTGGGGTGGGCGTCCCGCCCGCCCTTGAAAAACTGTGCAAGATATAAGTGAGAGTGACATCTGGCACTCGCGGCCAAAGTCGCGCTCTTTTGCACGTAAGGTACGCGCTGTCTTGCACATAAGTTTGTTGCTAACATTGCTGCAAGATGTCAGATTAAATAAATTCTCACTCAAAAATTCTGCATTCTGCCGAATGCCTTCAGGAGATTGGATCGGTGCAACTGTTTACTAGCATTGCAGCACTTCGCTGCTACTTAAATTCACAAAAGTCTGCTGCACCTCATGTGACAGTCGGTTTGGTGCCGACGATGGGAGCTTTGCACGCCGGACATCTGAGCTTGATCCAGCGAGCAAGACAAGATAATGCGATCGTCCTGGTTAGCATTTTTGTCAACCCGCTGCAATTTGGGCCAACAGAAGATTTTCAAGATTATCCCCGAAATTTGGATCGAGACCGGCTGCTGTGCGAACAAGCTGGCGTTGATGCCATTTTTGCTCCCGCAGCAACAGAAATGTTTGGGAATCCAGCGGGCGATTCCCTACGGGATAGCTTCGCCGCGCGTACAGCAACCGACAAAACGGCCCAAACAGCAATTGAACTTTCATCCTTAACTCAAGTAGTACCGCCACCCGCCATGACATCGGTGTTGTGCGGCAAATCCAGGCCGGGTCATTTTCAGGGAGTCGCGACAATTGTTACCAAACTTTTGAGTTTGGTGCAGCCCACAAAAGCTTATTTCGGTCAGAAAGACGCACAGCAGCTAGCAATTATCCGCAAGCTGGCTGTTGATTTTAACTTGCCTGTAGAGATTGTTGCTTGCCCGATCGTCCGCGAAGAGTCAGGACTAGCAATGAGTTCTCGAAATCAGTATTTAACAACAGAGCAAAAACAGCAAGCCTGCGCCCTCTACCGCGCGCTGCAACAAGCCTCAAAAACTTTTGCCTCAGGCCACCGTAGCGCAGCCGCTGCACTCGCTGCCGCCCGCGCCGAAGTCGCTACAGAACCCGAAGTTAAGCTCGAATACGCCGAACTCGTCGATCCCGACACTTTGACGCAGTTGCAGGTGGTGGAAACAGCGGGACTTTTAGCCGTAGCAGCCAGAGTCGGCTCCACTCGGTTGATTGATAATATAATTCTGAGGAACCGCAGGCCAATTGTGGCGATCGACGGCCCGGCGGGTGCTGGAAAATCTACCGTAACTCGCGAAGCAGCAAGGGTTCTGGGCTTATTTTATTTGGATACAGGCGCGATGTATCGGGCGCTGACTTGGCTAGCTTTGAAGACAAACACGCCGATTTCCGACGAATGTGCGATCGCCGAATTAATCAGTTACAGCTATTTGGAATACAATCTCGATCCCGCATCTTTCATGCTGAAGATTAACGGCGAAGACATAACCGAGGCAATTCGCAGTTTGGAAGTGACATCTCGCGTCTCGGAAATGGCGGCAATCCCCGCTGTGCGCCAGTTTCTAGTAGATGAACAGCGGCGCTGCGGTATCAAAGGTGGGATTGTAGCAGAAGGCCGCGATATTGGGACTAACGTGTTTCCGGATGCAGAATTGAAGATTTTTTTGACGGCTTCGGTACAAGAGCGAGCGCGCCGGCGACTGTTACAACTTAAAGACACCGATCGGGCTAATATTAGCTTGGCCCAGTTAGAACAAGACATCGCTCTGCGGGACTCCAAGGACAGCACCCGCTTGGTGGCACCTTTACGCAAAGCTGACGACGCTGTGGAAATTCAAACAGATAATCTGACTGTTGACGAGGTGATCGATCGGATTCTCGGCTTGTATCAAGAGAGAATCCGCCCTCAAACTTAATTTGAGGACGCTGGGGCGGGCGATCGCCCTGAACAGTAAGCTAGGGGCCCAGCTTCTGAGTCTGAGTCCCTAGCTATATAGAATAGAACGTGCAATTAACGGAATTTCAGCGTCTTCCGGAAAATTGTCACTATTCCCCGTCTTGATGGGTTAGGGGAACTCTGGCGTACAATACTTAAACTTGTTAATCCTGCCGGACTTCCCCGCGATCAATTAGTTGGACTAACATTTCTAGGGACAATCCGATTTAAACGCGATCGTCCTGAGTGAATTAACTTAATATCAACATAAAATTTAGAATTAATTGTGCAAGGTGTGAAGGTTGATCAACAGTATGACATTTTCTAACAAACGTTTACAATTGTTCACTTATGCCATAGAGTGAATGGCATATATACCACTCAGACTCATGAGTCTAGTTTCTGGGCTTGCACCCAAACACAGAGACAAAAATACGCAGATGAAGGGAAAATCAAAAGCATCAAAAACGGCTCTGGACAAAGACTCTACGATGTCGAGTCCTACGGGCGCGGTGCAATTGGAGCTACCACTATTTGCTAATGTCGGGTCAGTTCAACCAAGCAACGAGACCACCTTGCTAGGCAAATTGAATTCATGCGAAAACAACATCAAACAGCCGAAATCGTCCAAGATATCGGTTCTGGACTCAATTTCAAAAGGAAAGGACTGCAAGCCCTATTGGTCAGACTTATGCGCCCAGATCAGCTCTAAATTGTTGTTACCTCTAGAGACAGGTTGTGCCGATTCGGATTTGAATTATTCGAGTTTATGGTCAAACAAAACGGTGGAGAAATCCTGGTTTTTTCAAGCCCTGTACAGAGTCAAGAAACCGAACTCACAGCCGATCTTCTTGCCATCCTTCATATCGACCGTTGCAGAATGCACGGACGGCGAAGCTACAGCCAAAAAATCAAGGAAGATCCGAATATTCCTAAATGCTGACCAAAAAGCTCTCTTGAAAAGATGGTTTGGTGTTTCCCGGTTTGTATTCAATACAACAATCAAATACCTACAGGAACCGGGAACCAAGGCTAATTGGCTGGCGATTAAGACAGGGATTCTCAACTCGTTACCCGACTGGGCTGCATCAATCCCATTTCAAATTAAATCAATTGCCATCAAGGATGCTTGTCAAGCTGTCAAAAAAGCCAAAGCAGATTTCAAAAAAGATGGGCAAATCCGTCATTGTAAATTCCGCAGCCGCAAAGATACAAAGCAATCTGTTTTTATCCCCAAAACTGCTATCAAAGACTGCGGAATCTACCACACAATCCTGGGTCAATCAAAGCTGAAAGAGGCATTACCCAAAGATTTCAGCGATGGACGGTTAACACTTGCCTATGGTGAGTATTACCTGATCGTTTCTGAAGAAGTGCAGCCACGTCAGACCGACAACCAAGGTCGCTTGGTTGCCTTAGATCCCGGTGTTCGCACGTTCATGACTTTTATTTCCGAGGATTCTTATGGATATCTCGGCAATGATTCCAATCTGCAAATCCAAAAACTGTGTTTTAAGCTAGACAAGCTGATCTCAAAGATGAGCAAAGCTCCTAGCGCACAGAAAAAGAGATTTAAAAAAGCGAGCGACAGATTGAAATCTCGGATTCAGCACATGGTAAAAGAGCTTCATCATAAGACCGCCAAATTCTTGGTTGAGAACTTTGATGTAATTCTATTACCATCATTTGAATCTTCGGAAATGGTCAGTAAATCACGCCGTAAGATTCGGTCTAAAACTGTGCGTCAAATGCTCACCTTGTCTCATTATCAGTTCAAGAAACACCTGGAGTGGAAAGCTTGGGAATCGGGCAAGGTAGCCCTAACCGACATTAATGAAGCTTACACATCGAAGACGGTTTCCTGGACTGGAGAAATTAAGCAGATTGGTGGCTCCCGTGTAATCAAAAGCGCGGATGGACAGTCTATGAACAGGGATCTAAATGGTGCTCGCGGGATTTTCACGGGCGAGGCATTGGTTGATACGCCTTGGTTGAAAAAACACCTCAATTTATGTGTCTGTTAGCAAACGTTAGCAAAAAAGTATCGGAGAGAATGACGTGATCAAAATGAAACGGCTCTTGAGGCGGCGAAAAAATTTAATCGTTGCTTTTCTGGCCGCCGCAGGCAGTTTTTTACTGGGTGTGATGTTGCCGATGAACTTGCGCGCAACTCAACCAGCGGCACCCATCCAGCCGCAAGTCTTGGCCGTATCGTCGCCAGAACCAAAACTGATATCTAATGTTAGTGGAATCCAAGGGGCGATCGCCCATCGAGTTGAAGTTTCGCAAAAGGCCCTAGCTCAACAGCAGGAAACCCGCTTTCAATCTGGGCTGCCATCCCAGTTTAAAGGTACCATGCTGCGTCAGGCAAAACTGGATGAGCAGCACAAGGCGATCGCCCTGACATTTGATGACGGCCCCTGGCCGACAACAACTACACAAATCCTAGATATTCTCAAGAAAAACAATATTAAGGCTACATTCTTCTGGGTAGGAAGATACCTGCAAACTTATCCCGAACTTGGCAAACAAGTTGCGTCAGCCGGTCACGCGCTCGGCAACCACACTTGGAACCACCAATATATTAAGTATAACGAAGAAGGTGCCGCTCGCGAGATCGATCGCACCTCAGCCTTAATTGAGGAATTGACCGGAGTCAAAACGTCAATGTTCCGGCCGCCGGGAGGAATTTTAAACAATGGATTGGCAGCTTACGCCCAGAAGAAAAATTATGCAGTTATCATGTGGTCTGCTGATTCTTTAGATTGGCGGGCGGCGACGCAATCGTTGATGGACAACGTGATGCGGCAGGCAAATTCCGGAGGCATAGTGCTGATGCACGACGGCGGCGGCAATCGATCGAGAACCGTACAAGCTTTGCCCGATATAATTGCTCGATTCAAAAAAGAAGGCTACCAGTTCGTAACAGTTCCTGAGTTATTGCAGAGGCAAGAACAAGAGTTAAAACACCAGGAAACAGCACAAAAATAAAAAAATGGGAAAATGGAATCAATCGTCATTTTCCCATTTTTTTTGATAATTCGGTTTGTAGTGAGGACTTCAGTCCGCATCTATAGAAGGACTGAAGTCCTCACTACAAACCTATTGAGAAGGGCGAAATTTTCCCATTTTTTTTAATAATTGGGTTCGATCGTTCGGACTTCAGTCCGCATCTATAGAAGGACTGAAGTCCTCACTACAAACCTATTGAGAAGGGCGAAGTTTTTCCATTTTTTTTAATAATTGGGTTCGTAATGAGGACTTCAGTCCGCTCTTAAGAAGGACTGAAGTCCTCACTACAAACCTAGAGACAGGGGCGAGTCCTCCAGTTGAGAATTAACCCAACCAGCCGCCGCAACTCCCGATCGCAAAGCAGCTTCAATTTGACCTTCGCCGCACAAATCCCCCGCACAAACCAACGGGAGAGTTCCTTCCGCCACCAAACAAGAAACAGGCAAAGGATTTCGACAAAAAGCATAGCGCCAGCGGTGAACTTGCAACCATTCCGGCTGCTTGAGCCAAGGCATTAAATGTTCAGAAGCGCGATCGAGCAATTCTTGACCGACAATATTTAGATCGGTAGCTTCTAAATAGCGATCGGCAAAATTAGCACTGCTGTGAACCACAAACAGGGGCTGTGGCGGATCGAGCCGCTTGCTGCTGTCGATGCCAATCCAAGCTAAATCAGAATCATCGGGAAAAGAAAGAGATTTCCACTGCGGATTGAGAGCGCTCAAATCCGAATTCCGTTCCGCAGGATAGCCAGCCATAACTGTAATGCAAGGGTCGTATTCTACCGAACGCAATTTGTCAATAAAATCAGAGGAAAAACCTATTTCTGAATCCAAAAACATTAAAGCTTGAGGAGCAGGAATTGCCACCACCACAGCCTTAGCAAATAATTCTTGAGGTAGCTCTAAATTGTCGTCGGTAACTTCCAGAGCAAGACGCCACATTTGACTGTCGGTACGAGAAATCGCTGTGACGCGGCGGCCGTACCAAATGTCTAAACCCTCTGCGATATACTTACCGACAGCATTCATCCCAGCAGGTGCGACATAACAAGCACTAGGAATAGATGATATTTCTCCTTGTCGGAATTCGGACACGCTATCTGTCCAAAGTTTCAGGATCTGGCGATCGACCAAAACATCAATTAACGCCTGCACCGCATCTCCCTGCGGCTCCAGATAGCGTGCCCCATGATCGGCCCTCGTGCCCTGTACGCGGCGAGTAGCGACTCGTCCCCCCGGGCCGCGAGATTTCTCCACAACCGCCACAGAATAGCCAGCCAGACGCAACTGTCGAGCACAAATCAGCCCCGCCATCCCCGCACCGATCGCCACAACATCGAACATAGGTATAAATTGTCAAGTATTTTTGATTAAATTATTAGCTACGTGATCTTACTCTACATACAATTCTTTTCCTAAAATGGTAGACGCCTCTTGCAGAAGTTCTCTCTGCTCTTGCCTCATTTCTTCGAGTTTCGTCAAAATTACAGCTAGTCTCTCCTGACTCTCTACAGTGATTGATTCACGGCTGCTCATTCCCAAAGACAATTGTTTATTGTTTTTCTGAGTTCCTTCACTGTATTTAGAAACAGAAAATTTACTCACTGCATTCATAGATTTAGAGCTTAACTTAAAACTTGTTTTAATCAACTCTGAAGGACTTTTCAGTAGAGATAACCAGGCAGATTCAAATAATGTACTGATAGCTTTGAACAAGCTAAACATGAGAAAAATTGAGACGAGCGCACAGACGAAAGCAATCAGCGGGTTGCTCAGCAACCAAAAAACTACTGGATGAGCATTAATCCAGTCTTCGATTATGCCACTGATAGCATTTTGCATTGTTTCGGTTGCAGCACCGCTGAGTTTTTCAGCCTGATGAATCGTAGTTTCTAAAGATGCCTTAGCTTGTGCAGTTGCTTGACTCACACTATCTACCCCTTGCATAGTTGCTTGATTGAGAGTATTAACAGCTTGGCTAGTTTTTTCAGTGAGACTATCCTTTGCCTTCTCAGCCGTTTGAGCCACAATTCCCACTGCTTGGCTAGTGGTTTGATTGAGGGTATTAACAGCTTGGCTCGCCGTTTCAGACAAAGTTTCCGTAGTGTGGGAAATCACTTCAACTGCTTTATTTTTCGTTTCAGTTAGGCTCGTAGCTGCTTTGGTAGCAACTTCAGACAGAGAACTTTTCGCTCTCTCACTTGTCTCTGCTACTGTCCCCAAACTTTGATTTACAGATTGATTGAGAGTGTTGACAGCATGGTTTGTAGATTGAGTCAGAGTCTCTTTAACTCTTTGGCTAGTTTCAGCCAGAGAAGAGTGAGCTTGAGCTGTTGTTTCGGATGCAGAGTTAACATTTTTTTCAACTGTGTGAGTTAAAAAATCCTTGGTTGTTTGAAAGCCTTGATAAATATCAGCTTTGAATATTTCCATAATAACTGTTCACCTTGTACTTAACTTATATTGATTCTGTTGGCATCGGCATACATAAAGAATTAGTAGATTGGATGGAGGAGCATAATGAAACCTAACAGGAGTTATTTTTGGCGTTCGACTTCATTCCATTCAGCTTAATAAGTTAAATAATACTGACGCTATCAGATTTGATATAACTTTGCTTGATTTTTTCGTAGTGGCTTGACGGACAGTAATTTATTTCCTTCCGATATTGCCAGGTCATTCCCTTTCCATAGCACTGCATCAATACCATTAAAATTTCCTATGTCGGGACAATTTAAATGGTTTGTTCTATAACCGTTTTGTCTTACAGAATCCGATATTAATATGTCGTCTTCACAAGAAACTTAAATTTTTGTTTAATTTTATGTCCTTAATTAAGGTAGCTTAGCAGCCTGAACCAATTATGTCAACCAGAATGAGCCAAAATTTTATCCACAAGGCACGAGATGCCAGCGTAAAAATCCTTTGACACAATAGATGGGCCCGGCGTATCCGATCCCCAGCACACCCTATCGGATAGTGTCTGCGCCACGAGTATAAAAGCCCAAAGCCCTAGCGTAGCCGAGCGTAAGCCATAGACCTCCGCCAGGTAGTAGAATAGGGGACAGCATGAATCGACAGGTAAGACCTGTTAAAAAATGTAGCGTCTCGTTTTAAAGCGCGCTACTCAGGGACAATCTAAAATCTAAAATCTAAAATCTAAAATGGTATAGGGGAGGGCAAAATCTTGGACGAACTCAGAGCAGCGCTCGAATTGACAACAGAAGAAGAATTGCAGCAACTAACCGAACTTCTGTTCAGCCGCAAGTTTAACCCTTTAGATTACGTGCAAACCCCCGCACCCATAGACATACAAAGCCGCGATCGCGAAGCATGGCTAGACGCCGTAGAACAGCGGTTTCGCTACCTGGCCGCCGACGGGTTGACCGTGCTCAGGGGACGAACCGAACAAGTAACTTACAGACAAGCGCTAATTCAAGTTTGCGGCTATCTCAAAATCCCTTATGCCAAAAAGTTGTCAACCACCGACTTAGAAGCAGAAGTATTTCTGCACTTAATGGGCCGCACGTGGAAGCGTTTACCGAAAGACGAACAGCAAGCCCTGACAGTGCGCGTACAGCGAGCAATTGTCGATGCGAAACTTTCTGAACCCCTGCCAATTTCTGCTGAAAAAGACCCGCTTGGTTTGCTGTTTAAAGGCGGCAGCGCTTTAGCCGTTAGTTCCATCTTAAAACCCATGTTGCTCAAATTGATGGCTCATCAATTTGCGCTGCATTTTGCTACCTATGAAATGGCAAAACAAGTAGCGATCGCAGGGACTGCAACCGCAGCAACTCAGTTTCAAAATTATGTGGCAATTCAGACGGCGCGGCGCGGTATGGCCGTGACTGCTGCTCGTTACGGTGCGACGCGGAGCGTGTTTTCATTGCTCGGCCCGGTGATGTGGACTTGGTTTTTAGCGGATCTGGGTTGGCGATCGATTTCTACGAATTACGGGCGCATTATCCCGACCATTTTTGCCTTAGCTCAAATTCGATTAACGCGATCGGAATGCGCTTGGGAACTAGCCTAGGGATTTTAGATTTTGGATTTTAGATTTTGCATTGAAGAATTGAGCGATTTTGTATTGAAGAATTGAAGGATTGAAGAATTGGGAGTTTGGGTGAATATCAAAAATCAGTGGAAATTAGCTGTAAAACAGACAGCCAAAAATCTTAAGTCTCGCCTGCAAAAACATCCCGATCACCGCCTGCAAATTCCTTGGAATTTCGCTCAAATTGGGATGCTGATATTTCCAATAATTCCGATTTTAGGAGCTTTAGGAATATTCCTAGCATTGGCCGGCACTTGTCAGCAAAAGTTTCGGCAAATTAGCCGTCGCCCGCTGAATCTAGGATTCGCAATTCTCAGCGCGCTGGTAGTCATCACGACGATTTTTGCTAACAACCGCATCGAAGCTGCTTTAGGCTTGTTTAATTTCTTACCATTTTTCATATTGTTTGCAGCTTTCAGCAGTTTAATACAAACTCCGGCTCAGTTGCGACAGTTGTCTTGGATAATAGCAATTAGTGCAATTCCCGTCATAATTTTGGGTTTGGGACAGCAATTTTTAGGTTGGAGTGGCATCGATCAATTGCAGCCTATTTTTGGCTGGGTGCTAGAACCAAAAGGCAATCCCCCCGGCCGCATGGCTTCTGTATTTATGTACGCTAATATTTTAGCCTGCTATTTAACAATCGCTTTT
This sequence comes from Microcoleus sp. bin38.metabat.b11b12b14.051, assembly GCF_013299165.1. Lineage (NCBI taxonomy): Bacteria > Bacillati > Cyanobacteriota > Cyanophyceae > Oscillatoriales > Microcoleaceae > Microcoleus > Microcoleus sp. bin38.metabat.b11b12b14.051. Next base: position 212,203 of record NZ_JAAFKD010000008.1, on the reverse strand, counting down.
ATTTTAACACTCGGATTGTGGATCGAAGAAGTCAGTTGTCAGTTGTCAGTTGTCAGTTGTCAGTTGGCAGTTGGCAGTCGTCACCACTTACCAATGCCCACCCTTCGACTTCGCTCAGGGCGAGATGCCCAATGCCCACCCTTCGACTTCGCTCAGGGCGAGATGCCCAATGCCCAATTCCTATTTCTAAGTTTGGCTGTGCTGGGAAATGCTGTTTGTTTGATTTTTACTAATTCTCGGAATGCCTGGGGATTGACAGTTTTGGCAATCTTAGCTTTTGCATTTTATGCAGGTTATAAAAAAATATTAGCTGCGGTTTTTAGTGCTGTTGGTGTAGTGTTTTTGTCCGCGTTTGGGCCGGAACCGCTGCGGCAACTTTTACGGAGAATTATCCCGGCTTTCTTTTGGGCGAGACTTACCGATGAAATGTTTCCAAATCGACCGACTGCTACTTTGAGAACTACTCAATGGGAATTTGCTTGGTCAATGGCTCAACAGCGTCCTTTCACAGGTTGGGGACTGCGAAATTTTACGCCTCTGTATGAAGCTCAGATGCAACAATGGCTCGGTCATCCTCACAGTTTGATGTTGATGTTGACTGCGGAAACGGGATTTCCGACAACGCTTTTTTTGTTTGGTTTAGTCGGTTGGATCTTGGCTAAGGGTGTTTTGCTGCTAGTGAATTGGCCTGTTTTTTCTGCGGATTTCAGTGAGGAGGAAATAGCCAGAGATGAAGTAGCGGAAAATACTTTATCGCTCAATCAAAGTTCAATACTTGCTACCACAAATCAGGTGGTTTGTCAAGATGTCGGAAATGCCGATCGCCTAATTTTCTTCAGCTATTTATTGAGCTTCGCCGCCTGTACGCTATTTAACACTGTAGACGTGACTCTGTTTGATTTCCGAGTCAATACGACAAGTTGGGTGTTGTTGGCGGCGATTTGGGGCGTGTGCGATCGCACGCAAAAAAGATTATCTTAACTGATATCATGTCCAGTCGATTACCATAACACAAATGGTTCGTAGTGCGGACTTCAGTCCGTAAAAAGCTGCGGACTAAAGTCCGCACTACGAACCTTACTGATTGCGGTGAATAGAATCGCACACAAAAAAGATTGTATTAACTGATATCATGTCCAGTCGATTACCATAACACAAATGGTTCGTAGTGCGGACTTCAGTCCGTAAAAAGCTGCGGACTAAAGTCCGCACTACGAACCCAACAACCAACGAATAACTAATGACTAATAACTAAAGCACAGGGGATTTAATACCCCACCTTTAGGTGGATTGTTTGTAGGCTGGGGCTTAAATCCCCTGCCTAAAAACTTCGCACTCCTTGCGTCAACTGTCAACTCTTCGACTCCCCTCGACTTCGCGGGCGGGCAAGTCGCTCGGGGGGCTCTTCTGTCAACTCTTCGACTCCCCTCGACTTCGCGGGCGGGCAAGTCGCGAGCGCGCAAGCTGTCAACCCCTCGACTCCGCGGGCGGGCTCTTCTGTCAACTGTCAACTGACATTATTCCACCGTCACCGACTTCGCCAAATTGCGCGGCTGATCCACATCCAAACCTCGGCGCGCCGCAATGTGATAAGCCAACAATTGCAGCGGAATCACTGTCACAATCGGTGACAACAATTCATCCACCAAAGGTACCGGCAAAACATGGTCAAAAATATCGGCTTCCGCTGCGCCCTGCTTCGGCGTCACGCCAATTAAACGGGCGTCGCGGGCCTTGGCTTCCTGGGCGTTGGAAAGCACTTTTTCGTAGACGCTTCCCGGCATCGCGATCGCCACTACAGGCACTTTAGCGTCCAAAAGGGCGATCGGGCCGTGTTTCATCTCTCCGGCGGGATATCCTTCAGCGTGAATATAGCTAATTTCCTTTAGTTTCAGCGCCCCTTCCAAAGCAATCGGAAAGTTAATTCCCCGCCCCAAAAAGATAAAGTCTTGAGTTTCAGTAAACTGGTGGGACAATTCCTCCACATACTGTTCTTGAATCTCCAAAAACTTCTCAATTTGGGTTGGTAACTGGCGCAAACCAGCAATAATTTCAGCTAATCTCTCCGTGCTGATGGTTTGTCGCTGGTGGGCCAAATCCAAAGCTAAGAAATAGAAAGCCATCAACTGAGTGACAAAAGTTTTAGTAGCGGCCACCCCAACTTCTATGCCAGCGTGGGTGTGAATAATGTGCGGCATCATGTGGGCGATCGAACTTTCACTCCTGTTAGTAATACCCAACATTCGCGATCGAAATTTATCCGTAAAAGCCGCGCGGCGCTGCTGTTCCATCCCCAAAGCTGCCAGCGTGTCCGCCGTTTCTCCCGATTGAGTTACCCCAATAATTAAAGTATTTGCTGTCAGCGGTGCGGGCGCGTAACGGTACTCAGAAGCATACTGCACCGCAGTAGGAATATTTGCTAACTGTTCCAACAAATATTTGCCAATTAGCGAGGCGTGCCAGCTCGTTCCGCAGGCGAGAATGGAAATTTGTTCGACATCGGCGCAAAGTTCTTTCGGTAAGTTTAGATTGATAGGAGAGTGCGGATTTCCCGGCTGCCAATCGCTGTCTAAATAAGTCTCCAAACAAGCTCGGACTACGGCGGGCTGTTCGTAAATTTCCTTGTGCATGAAGTGCTTAAAGCCCTGTTTCTCGACAGAAACCGGATTCCACCCGAGGATGCGCGGAGTTTTTTTCAGCCTTTGTCCTGTAAAGCTGTAAACTTCTACTCCCATCGGAGTTAGTCTTGCCAATTCGCCATTTTCGAGGGATAAAACAGCGCGCGTGTGAGATATTAAGGCTGGGGTGTCGGAAGCACAGAAGAATTCGCCTGCACCAAAGCCAATTACCAAAGGAGCTTGCTGTCTGGCGACAATTAGTTCGTCTGGAAAATCTGCACAAATAACTGCGATCGCAAAAGCTCCTTCTAACCTATTTACCGCCTTTGAAACCACGTCCAAAAACGACAAATCAGCAATTTCCTCTGCTGTTGGATCTTTTCCTTTTTCCTTCTTCCTTCTTCCTTCTTCCTTCTTCCTTCTTCCTTCTTGGAAAAATTCAGCTATTAAATGAGGAATAACTTCTGTATCAGTGTCAGAGACAAATTTATGTCCCTTCCCTTTCAATTCTTCGCGCAACTCGCGATAATTTTCGACAATTCCATTTTGAACTACGGCAATTCGCCCGCTATTATCTCGGTGAGGGTGAGCGTTATATTCTTCTGGTTTGCCGTGAGTTGCCCAGCGGGTGTGTCCGATGCCGATGGGAGCCTGAGAGTCTATCTCTGCTAGCTTTTCCCGGAGGTTGTGCAATTTGCCCTTTGCTCGGATGCAGGTAATTTCTCCTTCGGAGATGGTGGCGAGGCCTGCTGAATCGTAACCCCGGTATTCCAGTTTCTCCAATCCTGCTAGCAAAATTTCGCTTGCTGCTTGCGTGCCGATATAACCAACGATTCCGCACATTTAAGGTACTGCTCCTGCTTAGCGATCGAAATAAAACCCAAGTTTTATCATTTTTACACCAGTTGCAAAAAAGAATGCAACTTTAGGGAAGCTCCCAACCATGATACTCAGTCGATTTTAGATTTTAGATTTTAGATTTTAGATGCTTCGGCTAGCGCGAGCATCGAACGATTTTAGATTTGATTTTCGCATTGAATCTGGGAGATTGAACTAGAATCTAAAATTTTACTCCCGACTCTGACGATCGTGTCGGAATGTTGTGTCCGTTTCTTGCCGGTCATCCAAAATCCAAAATCCAAAATCCAAAATCTAAAATTGTATTACCTTATTCCGGTGGCAAAATGCAGATTCCGCGACAAAAAGAGAGGGGGCAATTTAATCGCCCCCTCTCCTGTGCCTGTAATTCGATCGACAATTCGATCGATATTTAGTAGGCTAGACCCATACTGCGAGTGGTTTCTGCTCCCAGGTAAACCCGGATGCTCAGAAAATCGGTAGGGCAAGCTGTTTCGCAACGTTTGCAACCTACGCAGTCTTCGGTGCGAGGGGAAGAGGCAATCTGAGCTGCTTTGCAGCCATCCCAGGGCACCATCTCCAAAACGTCAGTCGGACAAGCGCGGACGCATTGAGTGCAGCCGATGCAGGTATCGTAAATTTTGACTGAATGAGACATTGAATAAAGGCTCCCAACGAGTCACTAAAAATTTGCTGGCTCTGCGAATTAACAGATTTGACGGCGAGGTGCCACCGCTATAGCCTGCACAGAGAATCAAAGGCTAGTCTACCGCAGTGCCTGGAAGCACTTCGCCAAAAAGCGACAAAACTTCACAGATCAGATATTCATTCTCGGAGATCAGACGGCGGTTGAAACCGCGCCTACACATACGAAGTCCGCACTTCGACAAGCTCAGCGACCACCTCCGCGGACTGCAAAAATAACATAATTTCAACAGCTCGATCTTCAACCCGCTCCCGTCGCGTGAGTGTTTGTATAGACGCGGTTTCAACCGCCCGGTCTTCTAAAACCCTAATTTTTCTAACAGGGGCTTAGTTGAAACAATATGCCGATCGAGTCCTAGTTTTTTCGGCTCCACACCCAAAGCCAAAGCCACCAATTGAGGCAGATGCAGCACTGGCAAACCCAATTTTCGCCCGATCGCTTTTTCCACCTCCGGCTGCCGCGAATCCAAATTTAAATGACAAAGCGGACAAGGAGTTACCATACAATCAGCGCCATTGTCAAGAGCATCTTGAATATGTTTGCCCGCCATCTGAAAAGATTGGTTAGTGGCATAACTCGCCAACGGCCAGCCGCAGCACTGCGTCCGCCCTCGATAGTAAACTGGCGTTGCGCCGATCGCCCGAAACACATTTTCCATCGATTCCGGTTGGTGCGGGTCATCGTAAACCAAGTTATCCTGAGCACGCAGCAAGTAACACCCGTAAAAAGACGCGCACTTCAAACCCGAAAGCTTGCGGGTAACTCGCTTCTGCACTTCCTCCAGACCGTAATCTGCGACTATCGCCCACAACAGATGTTTCACCTCGGTACTACCTTGATAAGGTGAACAACCTTGTTTTTCCAGCAAACCGTTGACTTTTTCTAAGTAAGGTCGATCGGTCTTTTGGGATTCCTTGAGGCGATCGTCCACATGACCAATTACCCCTTGACAAGTGCTGCAATGGGTCAGCAGAGGCAGATTTAGTTGCTCAGCCAAAGCAATATTGCGGGCGTTAACAGTATCTTCGAGCAACTGCGAATCTTCCTTGAAAGTACCAGAACCGCAGCAGGAAGCTTTCTTGAGTTCCACCAGTTCAATGCCCAACGCTTGAGTCAGCGCCTGGGTAGACAGGTAAAGTTCGCGGGCAGCCCCTTGGGCAACGCAACCGGGAAAGTAAGCATATTTGAGATTTGGGGATGGCATAATTGTTTCTGCTGGGGACATAAGGCAAGGGACAAGAGAAGGAGAGCGATCCTCTTCGAGGGCTGCGCTAACGAAGTTGGGATGCTTCCTGCTTTGTTTCCGTTCTCCATATCCTTACCTAGTTTTAGACAATTATGAGTCAATCGTTGAGGCGGCTAGCTATTGACCAACATTATCTACCCCAGAGCGTGTTGACAATACTCCGGACAGAATTTGGGCAGGTTTTGAGGCTCAAGCCTTAAACTGCAAGCTCTGAAAGCCTTATAGAATAGTTCAAAAAACTGTCCGGAGTATTGCATGGAAATTCAGAAGGACAATAAGACTAAGTAGTGCTTGACCAATAGTCCGGACAGTTTTCAATCACTAACGGCAGAATGCGGGTTTGGACCTTCTCAGTGAGGTCAAGTGCTAACGGTAGAATGAGGGTTTGGGCCTCTGTCTCAAAAATTGTCCGGAGTATTGTTGACACAAAAATAAAAATAGGTGCATAATATTTCCATAGGCACAAATTACACCCTACCCATGAATCATACATAGTTATACTTCAGGGTTATCAATGGGGCAGTAGTTGGAAACTCTTTGTTTGCATCCAAAGTTAAGTTTTCATGACCTTCTGTGCTGTCTCATACCATCTGCATTTTATTTAGATCGTTAGGTAGGATATGCAGCCCTGTCAAGGTGTCTGTCGAGCTTGGTTTTTAGTATGTAAAATGCTTGAAATTCCGTAGTTTGTAGATGTGTATTGCCCGAACGATGATTAGTGCGATCAATTTATTTACATCATCCTAGTGGTCCGCTTCGGTAATCACCTGTTAAAAAAAGCAGATTTAACGATCGCAGCCTTGGAGATTTCAAGGGTTTGAGGCACTTTTAACCAAGCTCAGCAAACAGCTTGACAAGGTTGGGTAAGATATCCTATCTTGACGATCTCGTCACGAATTTATGTCAAATTTTCCGGAAATTACGTAGATATACCAGCCTAATCAGAAGGCTAATCATTAAACTACCCAGGATAACTTAATATGCCAGATGCTACAGAACTTGCAAAGCTCCTTGTTAGCTTACTATGTCCTGCATTACCCTTCCTCATGAAAATTGGTGAGAAAGTTGCTGAGGGGGTTAGTACCGACGCTGTAAAAGCTCTAGGAAAATCCAGTTGGGACAAAGCTAAGAATGTTTGGGCAAAACTCAGCCCTCAAGTTCAGCAGAAAGGAGCCGCCCAGGAGGCAGTCACTAATGTAATACAGCGTCCAGATGAGATTTCGCAGTTTGCGTTAATTAGTCAAATCAGAGATATTCTCGAAGGAAATCCAGAACTGACTCAAGAGTTGCTGAAGCTAATGCAAGAGAAAGATTCAGAACATGATCGCGCAGTAGATCAATCAGTTAATCTCCAGAGTGGTGGAGTTTCTATTCGAGGAGATTTACACAATACTGGAACTTTTGTTGGTCGCGATCAACACAATTCAGGTAATAAGTAGAATTTCTAACTCTGCTAAGTTAACTGCTATGTTCATACCTGCAGGATTTCTTTAAAGTGCCATGTCTATTGCCACACCTCCAGGCGATGCCAATAAGGAAAATCTATCCCCTGAGCAGCCCAAACAGGAACCTGTAAATGTTGAGAAAAAAGAAAAACCTTCTGATGATGAGCGTGAAAAAATCTTTCAATCATTTGTAAATAAGGAGTCATCTGGTGAGAATAAAGTTGATGAATCTCAAAAGCAGTTTCAAAACTTTGCAAACAGATTTGTCAGCGAGTTCATAAAACAAGGTGGTTCAGTAGGCACTATTAACTTCCAAAGTGGTGGTACACATATCGGTGGAAGTTTTTACAACAGTAGTGGGCAGTTTGTAGGTGGTAGCCAATATAATCATAGTCAGAGTAATTCAGAGGGATCTTCCGATAGCGATTCTGCAACTTTAGATAATTTTGATTATGCTGCAATACCTTTGCCCGAGAGGGTAGAGCGTTGGTTTGAGAATTACCCAGCGATTCATCATCGTTCTCTAATGATAGCGATGGCGTTTTTGAACGGAAGTGATTGCAAATCTATTATCGCTTTGAGCGAGAAACTAGAGTCTAAAATACGTTCAAAATTAGGCAAAGATACTCAGGAACTAGACGATGAAACCCTCAAATTTAAAATCCTAGGGTTTAAAAAACGACTGAGGATAGTCCTTGCTTATACTGAAAATAGCCATGAAAATACAGAATTTGGGCGCAACTCATTTGAGATTTCCCTGTTCAATGACCCAAATTTTCAAGGTGCTTTATTAAGGTATATTTGGCAGGAAGAAGACTATTACTGGCAGATAATTCTTGATTGTTTGGTAGAACTTGGTACAACACAGGGTTCTCTGACGAAAGTTCATCTTGCTGGTGCGCTCAGTGAGTCTTGTAAATATCGCTTTGACCTAGTGCGTGAAATGGTTTTGATTCCCTGGGCAAAAGCTGATAATCCTTCACAGCGTTCGTTAGCAGTATTATCTTTGAGTGTTACTGCCTTAGGCGATGATGAAAACTCCCCTCAACAAGCACGAAATATACTATCCCATTGGAGTACATTAAAGAACTCGCCCAACTTAAGACGAACATCCATAGAAGCTTATAGTCTTTACGTTGGTTTGAAATTTCCAGATGATGCTTTTGAGAAGTTTCAGAAGATTATCAAATCAAATGATGTTAGTCTTTTTTCAGATATTTTAGAAGGCATAGTTATGCTTTTTGAAATGAGTGAATCTATTCCTGATAATCGATTGATTATCTTAAAACATCTTGAGACATGGCTAAGGTATGACAGAAAAAAATCGTCTCATGAAATGGCTGCTTTTGTTACTTGGGGTATTATGAAAACATCAGAGACTTCAGTAAATAATTTCACTTGCAAAAAATTGCCAACGCTATTTTGGTTAGCCAAGACAGATGAAAAAATTTCACAAACTGTTTCGTCACTTATCAGATCTTCTCTAAATCTTAAACAGACTCGTTCTTTGGTGATAAAAGAGCTAGAGTCCTGGTTTATGTTTGTAGAAAAAAATCCTCAACTGAGGCAACCTCTTGGAAAAATTATCACCAGGATTATGAAACATGGAGATTCAAAAGAACGGCTTCGCCTTAAGGGTTATCTCAAGAGGTGGGCAGATCGAGGAAATTCATATGCACTAACAATGCTGGCATTTTTACAACAAAAAGGATTAACACAGTAAAGGAGAGAAACTATGCAAGAAACATTCAATCCAATTTTAAGCCAAGAAGATGTTCGAGGCTGGTCTTTGACTAAAGAGATTCCTGTGCCTGCGCCCAATACAGTTCTCGTCTTGTCTCGTAGTGGCGGTGAATTGTTAGTCATTAGTCACACAGATAAACCGATCTCTTTTAGTAAATTTAAATTTGGGGGGTATAATTTCTTATACAAAATAGATGTTGGTGAATATGTACTAAAAATTGATTGTTCCTTACCTTCAAAAACTTCTGGGTTCGACTTTCCAACCACAGTAGAAATTACCTGCTCTGTTTCTGATGCACAAATCATCGTAAAGGCAGGGACACATGATGTCGCTTCAGTTTTAAAAGCACGCCTCATTAATGAGATGAAACAAATTTCTCGTGATTATGATTTGCGAGAAAATGCGATGGCAGAAAAAGATATTAATAGAAGTGTGAGGCGAAGAGTGGTTGATGAACGCTGCTTTGATGACTTAGGATTGCGAGTTCCTCAACTGGTAGCTTCATTGCAAATTGACTCGTCAGCGATCGGAAGTATCAAACAAGTAACCTTAACCGAACTGAATGAAGCTGCATTATTAGCTGACAAAGCGGCTCAATTTAGACTTGCCCAAGCTGAAGAAATTGCACAACTCAAGCTTGATGAATTGAAACGTATGCGTGCTTCAGCTAGTCAAGAGCATTATGAGAAACTTCTACTAGGTGGTGAACCCAGTCTACTTGCTGCCTATCTAGCACAAAATCCTGGAAATATTGCTGAGCTGATCAGTCGTTTTGATCAGCAAAAGCAGCTTTCTTCTGGTAGCAATATGGAACTATTAAAAATTATGCTGCAAGAAGATGCGCTTGAAGGATCTGAACTGGGTGAAGCTAGCATGAGAGTTTTACGGCGAGTAATGGGTTTAACCGAATCGCCAAAAGCTGCTTTGGAAGGTCATGCAGCAAACGAAGACCCACAACCACGAGCTGATGACGATGACGATGATGATTTTGACGATGTGCCGACGAGTTAGAACACCTGTTATAAGTTTCTATGAATTGTAAATGTAGAGAAAGTTAGGTTTTAGAGTAATGAGCTTGTTACACCTAATCTTGCGGAGCATTTGGGGGGGGCTAATCTACTTGCCTATGCCGTGGCAAGCACTTGTCACTATAACCCTTCTCATGTTTTTCTTGCCACTTTTATTATTACGCTTGGTTCCTTGGCTAATTGCCAGAGCTTTACAGCTTATATTCTTACTAGCATATGGAATTGTTGCTGGACTATTTTGGTTCTCCTACAAGATTGAACCTTTTTTACACAATTCTGGTGATGGTATTGCTGATTCTTTACAGGAAATAGAGAAAATTCTTCAAGGACTACTAAGAGTTATTGAGCAAACAAAAGAAGCCTGTCAAAGTCTTGAAAAAATTGCCTTTCAACGGAAATGGATCTTAGGTAAAAAAAGCCTATATTTGACACCATTAATTACTTTACCATTTTGGTTTATCCGCCCTTGGCTGGATTTTTCACCGGGAGTAGCCTCTCTAGTTGATAAAAGTATTGAGACTTGGTGTTCCTTTGAACATTGGAGTATGACTGGTCAGTGGCAACCTTCTGCTTTAACTTGCACTTACCCAAATCGAGCATCGCACTGGGATAACAGTTTTAAGTTTATTGAATATCAAAACAAGCAAATAATCTCTGATCTCACAGAAAAAATTAATCAAAAACCAGGAGATGTAGAGTTCCTGATAAATCGAGCTAATGCTTTTTTTAATATTGAAGAATATAATTTAGCATTTGAAGATTTTAAGAGAGCTTTAGATTTTAACAGTTCTTATACACCTGCATATGTTGGTAAAGGTAGGGTATATCTTGTAATTGGAGATATTGATAAAGCTTTCATGGAATTCAACAATGCACGTCAGAAAGAGCCTAAATATGCACCTGCTTATGTAGGACGTGGTGATGTTTATCGAATAAAAAATGATAAAGAAGCTGCGCTGGCAGAATATCAAAAAGCATATGAATTAAATCAGCAGTATGCTCCTACTTACTATAGTCGAGGAGACCTTCAATGCTACTTATTTGGCAATCAGGTAGAGGCTGTCAAAGATTATAATATGGCAGAGAAAATTTATCGTTCACAAGGCGATCTAGTCAATGCCTGGAAGGTAAGACAATCACTTAGTAAACTAGATACTTTGTATAAAATTCAGCGAGGTGATACTCTAAGTAAAATTGCTGCTCGTTTCAATACTTCAGCACAAGAAATTGCGTCAGTAAACAGTGATAAGTATCCTTCTCTGACCAATAATCCAGATTCCATAGAAACTGGTTGGGAAATTAGAATCCCAGCGTGTAGATCAACATCACGTGAATAGCGGCGATATCTAACAACGCCCTCGAACAGATGGACAAAAGATATTGGTGCATACAACGGAAAACCGAGCTTGGTGTAAAGAAAGAGGAATTAGAATCAGTCGGTTCCCAAAAGGCAAGACCTTCAGCCCATGCTAGCAAAGAAAAAAAGAAGCAAGCGTTGGAAGATGAGATTAGAAAAAGATGAGACGATCGCACTTCGCTTGGATGCTGCAATGGCAACTCATTAATCAGCGAATTCATAACAAGGCTAGCCCTGTCAAGGTGGTGAAGAAAGCCTTCAAACGGTTGAAATTTCGTTTCAGACGATCGTTCAATCTGATTGTTTTCAATCCCGATCAACAATAAATCTTGTTTATTATCGATCGCCAACAGCTAGGATCGCGTAAATATGTCGGTAGCACCTTGACATGGCTGGCATAAGGCCCATGCACACCGATCATATAGAACTGGTTGGATGAGTTCCAGGGGCTGTTTGCGACGGATGAACCTAAGACCAAAAAAACGATTTTGGGCCCATAAACCGGGTTTGACGGAGAAAAATACTTCGTTGTAGACCGCAGATTCGGTGAAAAACCCGGTTTCGAGGAGTCGTAACAGTCCTGAATTTGCCACCAATGCCGACGGCCCACTCGCTACACAGAGGGTCAGTCAGAAAAGCGGCAAGCCTTTCTCCCGAAGATCCCCCTTTCGGATAAGATTAGATACGCAGCAACCAATGAGGACAGGATGTTATGAGTCAAGACGACATTTTTACTAGAGTCAAGAAAATCGTGGCAGATCAACTCGAAGTCGATCCGAGCGAAGTCAAGCCCGAAGCCAACTTTGCTAGCGATTTAGGAGCAGACTCCTTAGATACAGTAGAGCTGGTCATGGCCTTGGAAGAAGAGTTTGATATTGAAATTCCCGACGAAGCAGCCGAAGCAATTACCACGGTTCAAGCTTCTGTAGATTTCATCAGCAGCAAACTTGCAGCTCCAAAAGCATAAAATACCTGTCTTTTCCCCTAAGAGGAGAGAAGTTAAAAAACTAACAACTCCTCTTTTGTTCTGCGTTCTGGGTGTTTAATTTTTTGAAACTGAAATCATGACAAATTTAGAGCGTAAGCGCGTTGTTATCACGGGTCTCGGCGCGATTACACCGATCGGCAATACCTTGTCTGAATATTGGGACGGTTTGCTGGCCGGGAAGAATGGCATCGGCCCGATCACCTTGTTCGATGCGTCGCGGCACGACTGCCGGATTGCTGGAGAGGTGAAGGGTTACGACCCTCACGAGTATTTAGAGCGCAAGGAAGCAAAGCGGATGGATCGCTTTGCTCAATTTGGGGTATCAGCGAGCAAACAAGCTCTGGCTGATGCGAAGTTTGAGATTAACGACCTGAACGCAGAACAGGTGGGTGTCATTCTTGGCACCGGCATTGGCGGCCTGAAGGTTTTGGAAGACCAGCAAGAAATTTATCTGACTCGCGGCCCCGATCGATGCACCCCGTTTATGATTCCCATGATGATTGCGAATATGGCCGCGGGCCTGACGGCGATTCAAACGGGCGCTAAAGGGCCAAACTCTTGCACCGTCACGGCCTGCGCGGCTGGCTCGAATGCAGTGGGCGATGCGTTTCGCATGATTCAGGGCGGTTACGCGCAAGCCATGATTTGCGGTGGTACGGAAGCGGCGGTAACTCCTTTGTGCGTGGCGGGTTTTGCTGCGGCGAGGGCGCTTTCGACTCGCAACGATGACCCGACTCATGCTTGCCGTCCGTTCGATCGCGATCGCGATGGTTTTGTCGTCGGCGAAGGTGCTGGGATTCTGCTTTTAGAAGAAATGGAACACGCTTTAGCGCGAGGCGCCAGAATTTACGCAGAAATCGTCGGCTACGGTTTAACCTGCGATGCGTATCACATGACATCCCCAGTACCGGGCGGCGAAGGTGCCTCACGGGCGATCGCTTTAGCGCTCAAGGATGGCGGTTTAACGCCGGATATGGTGAGTTATATCAACGCTCACGGCACGAGTACGCTTCCCAACGATTCTACGGAAACGAAGGCGATTAAAAAGGTTTTGGGCGATCGCGCTTACAAAGTAGCAATTAGTTCTACCAAATCAATGACTGGCCACCTGTTGGGTGGTTCTGGGGGAATTGAGGCGGTGGCGACGGTAATGGCGATCGCCAACGATAAAGTCCCGCCGACAATCAATCTAGAAAATCCCGATCCTGAGTGCGATTTAGACTATGTACCGCATACCAGTCGCGATCTAAAAGTTGATGTGGCGCTGTCGAATTCCTTTGGATTTGGCGGCCACAACGTCACACTGGCATTCAAGAAGTTTGTTCGGTAACGGCAAATCTGAAAATAGCAAGTTAGGAGGTGAAAAATTAATTTTTCACCTTCTATTTTTTTTTAGGTGAATGTGGGATAAGCCGCACTGCGACGAAGAAACCGGGTTTTTTACCAGAATTGCGGGCTACAGCCAATAATTTTCGTGCAAAAACCCGGTTTCAGGACACCCGCACGCAAGTGATAAATTTGCCATAATTGCCGGGAGATGAATGAGATTACTGCTGAGCAAATACTGCAAATCAGGGGTATTGTCATACCACCAATTAGCTTATTCTGCAGGCAACAACTCCAAGCGATATCGGTACAAAGCCACAGGATGCCCCGCCGCAGCAAAATAATCCGGGTCTTGCGGCGACAAATAAATCGCTGTCACCTGATCCGCCTCAATTTTTTTACTCGCAGAAGATCCCTTTTCCCCGCTTCCAACGACTCGATAAGCTGTGGTTGTTTCCACTTCGTTTAAATAAATATCAGTCTCTCCCCGAAACACCTGCTGTGAAATCTCTGTAGATATAAACTCCAGAGGATTCGGGGTTTCAGTGCCGCGACTGGTAACAATCGAGATTAGTTGCCGATCGCCTTTGAGTATGGTAATCTGGCGGTTGGGATTGCTGGGATCGACTTTCACCGAAAGTACGCCACCCTCGCCCAAATAAGCTTTGGCGATGTTCAAACCGTTAAAAGCGCGATCGCCCACAATCTTCTGAGCTAGCTGAGATCTATAATTAGAAAAAAGACCAGTATTGATTTCCGGTTGAAATCTGACTTGAAATAATACGGGCTGCTGCAAATACTGGCGATTTTTTTCAAACCCAGGCGTGACAATTTTTGGGGCTAAAGGCGCGGCTAAATCCACCAAAGTGCTCGCAACATTCCAATTGCCGCCCATCCAGTCTGGATACACCAAATCTCCCTTAGCTACAGCGATAGCAGGCTTGCTATCCCAATTGGGAAAACTCGAAATGCGATCGGCCAAAACCCCGGCTCTCGCACCGCCACCCCACAGCAATACCAGCAAAACCAGACAAAAACCCCAAATTCCCTTCATATCAAATTACATTTAAACAGCTAACTTGCTCTTTATCTCCAATTGGTTCGTAGTGAGGACTTTAGTCCTTCTTGATGCGGACTAAAGTCCTCACTACAAACCTTTTTTATTGTTGGTTAGCTTTAAAGTGAGGAATGCCATTCCTTCTTTTTGCGGACTGAAGTCCTCACTACAAACCTTTTTTATTGTTGGTTAGCTTTAAAGTGAGGAATGCCATTCCTTCTTGATGCGGACTAAAGTCCTCACTACGAACCTTTTTTATTGTTGGTTAGCTTGAAAGTGAGGAATGCCATTCCTTCTTTTTGCGGACTGAAGTCCTCACTACGAACCTTTTTTATTGTTGGTTAGCTTGAAAGTGAGGAATGCCATTCCTTCTTTTTGCGGACTAAAGTCCTCACTACAAACCTTGTTTATTGTTGGTTAGCTTTAAATCGTCTCCACGGGTTCAGGTTGCCAAACCTCCCCGTATTTTTCCTTTAATTCGTGCCAATTTTCCACCTGTCCCGGTTCGTATTCTCCCGGTTTCCCCCACTGCAAAAATGCGCTCAAAGCAGGATCGTTTTGTTCGTCCAGAAAACGAATTGCATAGGTAGTAAAATTGCCTCTTTTTGCCTCGCCAGTCTCGAATTTCACCTGTTTGATTTTGTCCATGTTCAGGTGAAATTCAAATATTTCGGCGTGCATATTTGCATATTTCCCCTTGGGTAACTCTGCATAAAACAGCTTGTGAATTGAACCGCGCACTTCGAGCACAGCGGCGCTGCTAGTCACGATTAAACGCAGCGTCCCCAATTTTTCGCAAGCTTCTAAGAATTCTTTCAGATTAGGCATAATTTGGGAATCGGTAATTGGGAATCGGGCATCGGGCATCGGGCATCGGGCATCGGGCATCGGGCATCGGATTGGCCAAACAGGCGAAACAGGGCATTGCTTCTAATGACAAATGTCAACTGTCAACTGTCAACTGACTGATGACTATTTTTCGTGTAGTTCGTAAGCCGCAACAATCCGCTGTACTAACGGGTGTCTGACAACATCCGACTGATTGAATTCGCAGAAAGCAATGCCCTCAACGTTGCCGAGAATTTTTTGGGCGACTGACAATCCCGACTGTTGGTTTGGTGCTAAATCTGTTTGAGTAATATCGCCCGTCACTACCATTTTCGATCGAAAGCCCAGACGAGTCAACACCATTTTCATCTGAGCAGGCGTTGTATTTTGAGCTTCGTCCAAAATTACGAAAGCATTGCTGAGAGTGCGCCCTCGCATATAAGCTAAAGGAGCTACTTCGATTAAGCCTCTTTCCATTAAATCAGCCATTTTTTCGGGGTCGATGATTTCTTGGAGGGCGTCGTAAAGCGGGCGCAAATATGGATCGACTTTTTGCTGCAAATCTCCTGGCAAAAATCCTAATTTTTCACCAGCTTCTACGGCTGGCCTGGTTAAAATTAGCCGTTCGTACTGTTTGCTTAGCAGCGCTTGCACGGCTAAAATAGCTGCTAGAAATGTTTTGCCAGTACCAGCGGGGCCGATGCAAAATGTCAAGTCGTGGGTGCGTACTGCTTGGACGTACTGGCGCTGTTTGAAGGTTTTAGCTCTAATTTCTTCGCCGCGGCGGGTTTTGGCGAGTACGTCTCGCTGCAAGTCTTGCAAATCGCCTTGGCGGTTTGTATCCAGTGCGTAGCGCGCTGTCTGGATTTCTACTCCGGTGATGGTTTTGCCGGATTTCCAATAGTCGGAGAGCGATCGCACTAATTTATGACACAATTCTACTTGAGTTTTTGTGCCAGAAATTAGCAGTTCTTGACCTCGCATTACCAGGTTAGCGCCGGTTTGCTTAGAAATAATTTTCAGGTTTTCTTCTTGATTACCTGCCAGCGACATGGCGCTTTGAGTGTTCGGTAACTCTATTGTTAGTTTTTCAGTCATGCCAGCATGAGCTCCTCCAAGTAAGCAATTAAAAGTTAACACTTAACCCTAGACTTGCATTGCATTCCCAACTTCGCCCTTCTGGAAATTATCTGGGTTGCACCGTCGGTTGTATTTGCCTCAAATCTGCGGTTTAGATACTAATCAAAGATTTATGCAAGAAATCTCTTTAAATTAGCTTTGTTTTCCGAACAAAAAGACGCCTCGTACTAGCTTTTACCTAGTATCTCAGGCGTCTTTTATGTTTAAATCGCAAATGAATTTGGTGCTTGGGGCACAAATTAAATCTCCCTTTGATGCAGTCAGGCAACTTTAGATTTTAGATTTTAGGTTTGAGATTTTAGATTTTAGATTTACCTCATTCCGCTGAGATTTGAGCTTTTTAATTTTACATTTGTGTCCGATCGCAAAATCAACTTTTCTCAAATCAAACGTGGTTTGTAATACAAAGTATACAACAGGCAATCTAAAATCTAAAATTGTTGCTGAGTTCAGCAGTTAATAACCAGGAGTATTTCTGCTCGTTCTAAACGTAGGTGTGTTAGTACGGCGAGGTTGTTCTCTGGGAGTTCTGCTAGCTAAGGGACTCGGCGACGGAGGCGGCGTCCGGGGTCGGAAATCGCCTCGCGGCTCGCGCGTACCGCGGTCTTGGCGGTCTCGATCGAGACCGCGATCGCGATCGCCCCTTGGTTGACCGGAGCCGCGATCGCCCGCTTCACCATCGTATATATCTAAGTAAAGCGACTGACCCGCCGTTTGCGCCACCGCTTCGAGGGTAGTTCTAATTGCCTGAATATTGCGTCCGCCCCTACCGTAAACCCGCCCTTTGTCGGGATCTTCAAAAGCGAGCCGAACCCAGACCCGGGATTGGCGCGGGTGCAGTTCGCAATCGACCCGCAAAGAGCCTGGGGTCTCTAAAAAAGGCCCAATTAAAAACTTAACCAGTCCAGCGTAATTGGGACTAGCTGACTGCTGCTGTGCTGGATTCAACGTTGGCTCCGGCTCTGACTTGTTCAAATACATTGGCTTTTCTCAGGATGTCACGCACGGTGTCAGTTGGCTGAGCGCCTTCTTGGAGGCGCTTGACAATCGCTGGAACATCCAGCCTGGTTTCGTTATTTCTGGGGTTGTAGAAGCCGAGCTCTTCTAGGGGACGGCCGTCGCGGCGGGTGGAGCTGTTCATCGCTACAATCCGGTAGCTGGTCTCACGTTTTTTCCCGTATCTCTTTAATCGCAGTTTGATCATCTTCTTGCAGAATAGTCCTGTATCAATTGTAAGCTATTATGTCGGTCGTCTCGATACCAACTCCAACTCAACCCCTATTTCTTAACCTCCCAGCAAAATATCGCTGCGATTTGCTGCCCCCAAAGCAGGTTTAGTGCCATCAATGTGCGGTGTAATTGCTAAGGGCACGGCCGGTGCAGTTCCCCACTGCTGTACCAATTTTTGCAGAAATATATCTTGCTGGGCTCTCAAGGAATCCCAATCGGTGCCGCGATTAATAATTGCAAACCAAACTAAACCCCGATCGCGCGTCGGTATCGCTCCAGCCAAAGCAATCACCGTGTCCAAAGTACCAGTTTTCACCACAGCCGACGGGGGAATGTGCCGGTGTTCCACAGTTCCTTTATCGCGCCCGGACACTGGAAACAAGTCAGCAACCGTCAGCCCCGTAGTTTGAAGGTTGCGCGCGATCGCCTGCATCATCCCGCAAGCAGCCCTCGGAGACATTCGATTGGACACTCCCAATCCCGAACCGTTAGTTAATTGAAGTTCCGCCGCCGGCACCCCCGCCGCCCAAGTCGCTTGCTGCTGAACTATTTTATGCCCGCCCAAATTGTCCGCCAGTATTTGGGCAATGTCATTATCGCTATGGACATTCATGTACTTGAGAATTTCGGGTAAAGGGAGCGATCGGCGCTTCAGTAGCAAATGCCCTGCATTCACAAATTTTTCAGCAATCACGCTCCCGGACACCGTTACTTGCGGCTTTTTGGTGCCCGGAGCCATCTTAGAATACATTGAGAGCACGTCTTGCGGCCAACTGCGACCATCGAGAGCCTGCCGCAGACTCTCCCCCGCGGCCGCCGGATCTGACAGGTAATTCATGCGGAAATTGCCGGTTACGACCAAATTGCCCGCCACGCGATCGATACCCATTTGATTGAGAGCATTACCCACGGCGATCGCCTCCTCCCAAACAAACAGCGGATCGCCGCCGCCGCTGACCACCAAATCCCCCTGCAATACCCCATTCCTAATCGGGCCCGTTCCCCGGAACCGAGTTTCAAACTGATAATCCGCGCCCCAAGTTTCCAGCGACGCTAGGGAAGTCGCAATCTTAGTCAGCGAAGCCCCCGGCATCAAAACCGTCCCTTGCTGACTTACCAGCGGCACCATTCCGGCTTGCACCCAAACTCCCTGATTCCCCTCGATCAGGTGCTTCGCCTTCAAATCTTTTAAATATTCCTCCACCGCCGCGGATGTCGGTAAGTCGGAATTTGCCGCATCTACTTTCCCAAAAGCCAGCTCTTCGGCCACCACTAGCCCGGGTATCCCTCCCCGCCAAGCCAGTAGCGACACGGCATTGGGGGCCGCACTGCGTACCCCAGCGATGTCCAGCCACAGAGACATGATTCCTGAGCTCAATAAATCCAGCATTTTTTACTCCTATGTCAGTCAGTCGATTTTAGATTTTAGATTTTAGATTTTAGATTTTAGATTTTAGATTTTAGATTTTAGATTTTAGATTTAACTTGCAGCGCCGTGAATCTGGCAGTAGGAACTAGGATCTAAAATTTTGAGGCTCCCGACAAGTGTCGGAAAGCAAGTACCCGTTGTTGGGTGGGTCATGTAAACTATTCCGTTGAGTTTTTGAATTTGCAGTCAAAAATAGTAGAGTGGGGACAAACTCTATCAGAGTAGTCCGAAATAGCGATCGTCCGATCGAGCGCGAGCATATTTTAGTTATTTATTCGCACTTCTGGATTCAGACTCCTGATCCGCAACAAACGGCTACAAGGCTCGGAGGTCATTTGTGGACGAGCCCAAAATTTTAGAGCCTAGTTCCTGCTCTCTGATTCAAGGCTGCAAGTCAATCTAAAATCTCAAATCTAAAATCTCAAATGGGCTGGCTTCCTGGTAGAATTTTTAGTGTTTCTCAAACATTGGTCAATGGGATCGACACGCGCAAGAATTGCAATAGACGCTATGGGTGGGGATCACGCCCCCGCCGAAGTTGTAGCTGGAGCGCTTAAGGCACAAGAAGAATTAGGCGTAGAGATTTTGCTGGTGGGCGACCCGCAGCAAATAGAAGACTCGCTACGTGTTCAAGACGCGATCGGCCGCGTCTCTACAGGTCAGCTAGAAATCGTTCCTTCTGAAGGAACGGTGGAAATGCACGAAGAACCTCTCAGTGCCCTCAAACGCAAACCCAAGGCTTCGATTAACGTAGCCATGAACTTGGTCAAGCAGCAGCAAGCTGATGCTGTGGTGTCCGCCGGTCACTCCGGTGCGGCGATGGCTGCGGCTTTGTTGAGGTTGGGACGGCTCCCCGGAATCGATCGCCCCGCGATCGGTGCAGTTTTGCCGACAATGGTACCGGGAACCTCTGTGCTCATTCTCGATGTCGGCGCTAATGTGGACTGCCGCCCCAAATTTTTGGAGCAGTTCGCTCTGATGGGAACTATTTACAGCCAGTGCGTGCTGGGCGTCGCCGAACCAAAAATCGGTCTGCTCAACATTGGCGAAGAACCTTCTAAAGGCAACGACGCAGCGGTGCGTACCCACCAGTTATTGGTGGACAACCCAAACATTCCTTTTGTGGGCAATGCCGAAGGCCGCGACGTGCTGTCGGGAAACTTCGACGTGATTGTCTGCGACGGGTTTGTCGGTAACGTGTTGTTGAAGTTTGCCGAAGCGGTGGGCGAAGTCGTGGTGCAAGTGCTCAAGGAAGAATTGGCCGCCGGACTCAAAAATCAAATTAGCGCTCCCCTGCTGCAAGAAAGCCTCAAAGGGTTCAAGCAGCGGGTAGACCACGTTGAACACGGCGGGGGTTTGCTCTTGGGCGTTGCAGGAGTTTGCATCATCAGCCACGGTTCGTCTCAAGCAGCCTCGATTTTTAATGCTATTCGTTTGGCAAAAGGGGCTATAGACAACCAAGTGCTGGAGCGAATTCGATCGTCCAATCGTGAAAGCGCTCTGGAACAAGAAGCTGTCAATTAAAGGCAGTAAGTAGGAATTAAAAATTAAAAAAATCAAATGAAAAATGTCAGTTTAAACTAACTGTTTTGCTTGAAAAAAGAGTAACTTCAGCAGTTTAAAAAATAATTTAGATTTGAAGTTTTTAATTTTTAATTTCTCGACCGAACAGCGAGTAAATGGAGAGGAATGTTGCAGCAATCAGGGTTCGGCATTGCCGTTACGGGTAGCGGCTCTTGTACACCGCAGGTTTCGCTTGATAATAACGGTTTGAGTCAGATAGTAGACACGTCTGACGAGTGGATTAGCGCACGGACGGGCATTCGCGAACGCCGGCTGGCGGACGATCGCACTTCTTTGTGCGATTTAGCCTGCTCGGCATCGCAAAAGGCGATGGAAATGGCAGAAATTTCGCCCGTAGATATCGATTTGATTATTTTGGCCACATCAAGCCCTGACGATTTGTTCGGCACTGCCGGCAAAATTCAATATCAGTTGGGCGCTACCAAAGCAGTGGCTTTCGATCTGACAGCAGCTTGTTCTGGCTTTGTGTTTGGTTTAGTTACAGCCTCGCAGTTCATTCGGACAGGGGTTTATCAAAATGTGTTGCTGATCGGAGCAGACATTTTATCTCGCTGGGTGAACTGGTCAGATCGGGGTACTTGCATTTTATTTGGAGACGGTGCAGGTGCGGTGGTATTGCAAGCCTCAGAAGTCGATCGATTTTTGGGATTTGAAATTCGCAGCGACGGCACCCAAAATTCTTCTCTGAGTTTGGCTTACAAACCTCAACCAAAACAAATAATTGAGGGCGTCAATATCGGACAAGGTGGATTTGAGCCGATCGCCATGAATGGTCAAGAAATCTATCGCTTTGCGGTGAAAAAAGTGCCAGAAGTCATTGAAAAAGCAATGTTTCGGGCAAATATCAACGCCTCAGAAATTGACTGGCTGCTGTTGCACCAAGCCAATCAGCGGATTCTCGATGCAGTTGCTCAAAGGCTCAAGATTCCTCCAGAAAAAGTAATCAGCAATTTGGCAAATTACGGCAATACCTCAGCAGCTTCAATTCCCCTCGCCCTAGACGAAGCCGTGCGTCAGGGTAAAGTTAAACCGGGCGAAACTATTGCTGCTGCTGGTTTCGGTGCAGGTTTGAGTTGGGGGGCCGCAATTTTTCAATGGGGAAGGTAAGATTATTTTTGATTGTGGATGGGGGATTTTTGATGGAGAATCACTGATGAAGCTGGCGATCGAGATTGCGGGCTAGCCGTTTGATTATTTCGGGAGACAGGTGTACTATTTGGCGGTTTGAAACTTGCCAAGCGTAATTTTCCTGACTGCCACCATTGAAAAATAAACATCCTTTAACACGCCATATATAGCAGTGGACAGTGGACAGTGGACAGTGGACAGCTTGCGCTGAGCGAAGTCGAAGAGTTGCTTCGTCAAGGAAATCAAACCGTTTCTGCTATGGGCTATCGGCTCTATTCATGAGGTTATTTATGTCCTCACCGCTGTGGCGATTGCTACATAGCCTAAGGTGTCGAGAAATGCGTGTATCCTCCGACAGTAATTCTGGACGAGCGCGGGCTTGCAAATTGAAAATTATCTATTTTTGGCTCGACTTTCGGCAGCTAGAAGGTTGAAAATCGTACTGCTGCTATTCATCTGAATTAAAGTAGCAACAAAAAATATAAACCTAGTAAAAAACGCAGTCATATGTTACGATTGTGAGTCGCGAGTAGATAGTTCGTTAACCGAAAGATAGCGGATACCAGCCAGCGAACAAAGATAGCGGGAAACAAATAATTTTTGCAATCACTTTCTTAGCAACCACCAATTAGCAGATTACCGGAAAAATGACTAAAACAGCATGGGTATTTCCCGGACAAGGTTCCCAGGCGATCGGGATGGGTGCAGACTTATTAAACTTGCCAACAGCCAAAGCCAAATTTGAGCTAGCTAAAGAAATTTTAGGTTGGTCTGTCCCTGAAGTTTGCCAAAAAGAAGAAGCAAAACTATCTCGCACTCTCTACACTCAGCCTTGCTTGTTCGTAGTAGAAAGCATTTTGGCAGACTTAATGCGAGAAAAGAGCGATCGACCAGCAGTGGTTGCCGGTCATAGTCTAGGAGAATACGTTGCTCTCTACGCAGCAGGAGTCTTTGACTTTGAAACGGGATTGCGCTTAGTCAAACGGCGCGCCGAACTCATGGATACTTCCTCCGGCGGGCAAATGGTCGCTTTGATCGGGTTCGACAGGCAGGAATTAGAACTGCAAATTCAATACAGCCGAGACGTGGTGCTAGCAAACGATAACAGCGAAGCACAAGTCGTGATTTCTGGAACGCCTGCTGCTGTGGAAGATTTGCTGGCAAAAATTAAAGTCAAACGCGCCGTTAAATTGAATGTTTCCGGTGCGTTTCACTCTCCGCTGATGGCATCAGTGGCGTCAGAATTTCAACAAGTCCTAAAAGCGGCAAGATTTTCCGATGCCAAAATGTTGGTACTCTCGAACTCAGAACCAACAGCCACTACCAGCGCAGCTACTTTAAAGCAGCGTTTGAGCCAACAGATGACCAAAGGGGTGCGCTGGCGAGAAATTTCGCTGCAACTGCCGCAACAAGGAATCGATCGCGTAGTGGAAATTGGCCCCGGCAAAGTTCTCACAGGTTTGATCAAACGGACTTGTCCAAATTTAGCGCTGGTAAATGTCAGCAGTTTGGCAGATTTGCCTGCTTAATCTATTGTTAACTGGCGATTGAGCCACAGCCTGTAAAATTGAGTTAATTTGCCAGAAAATTGCCTAAAAATAAATAGCACAACAGGAAAATTTGACTGCGGCCTGTTGTGCAAATTGGCGATCGACAATCCAGACAGCTAGAAAATCTCGATTAAATATAATGTATAGCCTTTCTCAAAAAGGTGAGGTATGTCGGGCATAGGGCATAGGGCATAGGGCATAGGGCATAGGGCATAGGGCATAGGGCATAGGGCATAGGGCATAGGGCATAGGGCATACCTCATGTTTTTGAGAACCGCTATATGTGTCGATCGCTCTCAAGGTCGATCGCGAAACTTTTGATGTACACTAGGCGTAAAAACCAAGCTTATCTAGATATTTTGTATGAAAAAAGTCCTTTACTGGCTGATGGGCGAAAAAGCGGGCAGAACCATTGTAGGCGGGTGGAACTGGCTGTGGGGAATGCCTGTAGAATCGGGAGGCAAAGTGTCAGTCGCCGTCGCGGAAGAGTCATTGCGAGCGATGCAAGAATCCGTGCAAAAACTGGCCGCAGCAGTCTCCACCCAAGTTGCAGCCTACCAGCGCGCCAAAACAAAATATGAAGAAAAAGTTCGGGAAATGCAAACCGTAGAGCGTCAAGCCATCACAGCCCAGCGCAACGGTAACGAAGAAGCAGCCCGCTTGGCAATGTCTAAGGTAATTCAGACAGAACAAATTCTGCCGCAGTTAGAAGCCCAAGTAAAACAAGCCGAACTTTACGTCAACGCTTCCAAAGATAAGCTAAATCGAGAGCGCACAAAGCTCGAAGCCTACAAAACGGATATGCAAAACATGAAAGATATGGCAGAGATTAACGACGCCCTCGGAGCCATAGCCAAAGTCAACAACGACCTTAGCATCGATTCAGCCAGATCGCAGTTCGAGCAAGCCAAAAACGCCGTCGGGCGCCGCAACCTCGAACAGCAAGCCTTAGCAGAAATCTCGGAAAACCCCCAAGAAAGACTTCAAGCCGAGTTAGAAAACATGACCATAGACGATGAAGTTAATCGCAGGCTACAAATGTTAGACGATTCCAACAACAAAGAACTTCCCAAGTAAGGAGAATTTTATGGCTAAGAGTAGCGGGCCTCCCCCCATAGTTTTTATTCTGTTATTTCTCTTGCTCGCGGGTGGTGGCTGGTTCTTTTTTATGAACAAACCAGCTACACAGGAACAGGATGCTAATAATTCTCCGACTTCCCCAACACCCTCAGCAGGTGGCAGTTCCAGCCCGCTTCCCGTCGCGCCCGCAGGTGGCTCAGCATCGCCTGTTGCTGCTAGTTCCTTTGCTCTTCCCGCTTCGGTACCTGCGGGAACGTTGGTGAGAATTGACGGTTCTACCAGCATGGTAACAATCAATCTCAACCTTAAGAACGGCTTTCAAGCCAAGTTTCCCGCCACTACAGTCGAGGCAAAAGCAAATGGTTCTGCAAAGGGAATTCAGGATTTGGTGGCGGGAACAGCCGATATTGCTGGGATATCCTCACCTTTGAAGCCTGAAGACCAAGCTAAGGGTTTGGCAGCAGTGCCAGTTGCTTTAGATAGAATTGCGATCGTAGTTGGGACTAGCAACCCGTTTCAAGGAGGTTTAACTTCGGCTCAAGTTCAAGATATCTTCAAGGGAACTGCTCAAGATTGGTCGAAAGTCGGCGGCCCAGCAGGCTTGATTAAAGTCATTAACAGACCGGAAATTAGCGGTACTCACCAAACGTTTAAAGAACAAGTGCTCGGAGGCGGTAGTTTTGGCAGCGGGCCGAATGTTACCACGCTCGATCGAGATGCCACAACTCCCCTGCTGCAAGCTTTAGCCAACAACGGCATCGGCTATGCCACTTTTGCTCAAGTTGTCAATCAGAAAACGGTGCGGGTTGTCCCCGTAGACGGTGCGACGCCGGATGCCCCCAATTATCGCTATCAGCGGCAGTTGTACTACGCCTACAAAAATCCTCCCAGCCAAGCGGTTAAGGATTTCTTGGGCTACGCGACTTCTGATGAAGGAAAAAAAGCGATGTTGGCCGCAAATTAACAATACTGAGTTAGCCCTAAACTCGGGTGCGTCGGTGGGGGAATTTTCGCGACTATTTGAAGTTATGCGATCGCGACGCACCCGCGCACCCGCGCATCTGTCAACTGTCAACTGTCAACTGAATGAAAGGTTTTTCCGTGAGCAAAAGTCGCGAACCAGTCGAAAGTTTACTTCTTTACTATTTATTCAAGTGGTCAATTGTCAGCCCGATGCTGCACCTTTACTTTCGGGGGCGCATCTACGGTGCAGAAAATGTTCCAGCGGAAAACCCATTTGTGGTAGTCAGCAATCACGCCAGCGATTTTGATCCGCCGATTTTATCTAGTTCCATGAGGCGGCCAGTGGCATTTATGGCGAAGGAAGAGCTATTTAAAGTTCCTATTTTGAAACAGGCAATTACACTTTACGGCGCTTATCCAGTCAAGCGAGAAAGTGCCGATCGCAGTGCAATTCGCTCGGCTATCCAGTCTTTAGAAAATGGATGGGCGACTGGTGTATTTTTGCAGGGAACTAGGACGCCAGACGGTCGAATTACTGACCCGAAATTAGGTGCGGCGCTGATAGCTGCTAAGGCAAAAGTGCCGCTGTTACCTGTTAGTTTGTGGGGAACTCATGCGATCGCATCGAAAGGTTCGATTGTGCCGCGTCCCGTGCCGCTAACGGTGCGAATCGGCAAGCTAATTGAGCCGCCCGGTTCGTCGAATCGCGAGGAGTTGGAAGCGCTGACTCAAAGATGTGCAACTGAGATTAATGCGATGCACGATTTTGGCCGCTGATTTGCTGCTTGAAAAAGACGGGAGTTGAACACCGCGCGAATAGAATTCGCGCCTACACAAACACTCACGCGCCTCCGTGGTTACGTTGTTTTCTTCATTCCGCGTCGGCGGAATTTGTTTTTGTAGCCGTGGTTTCAACTGTCGTCTGATCTTTGTCTTGTCTATTCAATCCTGGCTTGGGTGAAGTCAGCACCGGTATAACCGGTAGTCAGCCACATAATAGCTCTAGCGCCATCGCGAACAGCTTTTTGCAATGGTTCGGGGGTTCGCCCAGATGGAACTGCCAGAGGCTTAAAACTAATGCCTCGACTGCCGAGCACGATTTCACCGATAATCTGAGCTCGTCGCATATGATCGTCAGAAGTGATCAGATACACGCTCTCAATGCCTCGCTCTTTCAGTTCATCTACCAGAGTGGTAAAATTTGTTACCGTATCCACTGCTTTGTAATCTAAGTGCAGGCGATCGGACTTAATTCCAGCTTCTGAAAATACCCATTTTGCGAACTCGGGATTGCTCCCAGAAGACACCCAAATTGGCAATTGAGGGTGCGATCGAGCAAATTTGGCGGCAAACACCTCTCGCTCCGTAGCCCCACCCAGAACCAACAAAGCTTGGGGTCTCTGAAATTCGTTCTTAAGCTGCCCAAAGCCAAACCAACAGGCAATCAAAAGCCCTACTAGGAACCAAAAAGGGCGCGAAGCCTTCAAACGTTTGTAACGGAACTTGTTTAAACTGATTCTTAACCACATCTAAACCTATAAAAAATTTATTTACTTGACACAGGAACCATAACAAAAAATACCGCACGTACAACCCACTAACAGGAATTAAAAATTAAAAATTAAAGAAAGGTCTCGGATTTTAGATTTTAGATTTTGGATTGAATATACAGGTTAACGCATATGCAAAGCAGAAGGACAAAACTTAGGATTTACCCTTCTGCTTTTAATTGTTCTTGATTTTTAACGGGACTGGCCGGGTTCGAACCGGCGACCTAGCGCTTCAGATTTGTGTGAGTTTCCCCACTCTCCGGACTATTCCTTCACCGTGGGCTTGCAGCCTTTAGGTGGTGGCCGTATGTTTAGGAGGTATGATGATTTTTACTTCCTAAAGCCAGTCTCTGCACCTTCCTTACCTAAACAGAATTTAGATAAAGCTTGGCTCAAGATTACCGTATCTGCCATCAGACTTAGGCTTCCTTGAGTTTGACCACATTCACTCCCAGAGTTTCCTCGCAGGGTGCCCGATTCTTCAGGAGGCGCTTGCTCTATCCATCTGAGCCACAGCCCCAGTTATTTAACCGTTTCGATTATAGCAGCTAATGTCGATTTTGAATTTTTTATTTCGGAGGATCAGCGATCGCTGATCCTGCCAGTTTCGCAGCGATGCGGGCAAAGTTTTCGGCTGCGGTGAGTCTACCGGCGCCATAACAGGCGCGCTGTCTCCATGCGGTGACGGGGAGGTGTCCTGGAGGTGCATTTTCGCCCCATGAGAGCTCGCTGTAATATTTCCAATTTTCCTTGACTCGCCAGCCGACTCGATCGCACAATTCAGTGTATTGCCTGCCGGTACTTTCCCAAATCTGCTGCTGCACGGTCAACCCGAAGCGTCCGCTGCTGTAGCGTTGCCAAAGTTGGTCGATCGTGCGAAGGTCTGTAGGAGGAAAGCTGTCAATATCGGCGGTACTCAGCCAGCCTTCATCTTCCCTGACGGCGATTTGCAGCATGATTTCCCAAGTGTGTTCATCTGCTTTGCGCCATTTTCCGGTTTCTAACAGCTTTGTCAGTTGTCGGTAATCCATCCCCACTTCCGAGATAGCCGGAGTTGTATCGGGTAAGGCGGCGATTTTCTCGTCCAACCGCAGTAGAGTGGTGGTTATAAATTCCGGGTTTAGTTGTTCGAGGCGGTACAGAACCCATTCTAACTGAGATTGCAGGTACGTGCGGGCGATCGCGCCTTGCTGCAATTCCTGTTGCAATTCGTCAAATCTGGCTGACAAATTTTGTTGGTGGCGGGCCGATTCCCACATTTGTTTTGCCCACTGCAATCTAACTTGTTCTTGTTTTAAATAAGTTTTGGAAGGCTTAGCCCGCTGCGGGTATGGCGTCAAATCCCAGCCGCAAGTCGAGCAAAAATCTAATTTTTCTTCTATGTATTGGGCACCGCACACTGGACAGTTTGACATATTGCCATCAATTCGGTTGCCAACTAATTATATGATGCAACACGGTTGGCTTAGCACTTTTTTACGAATTTGAACTCACGAATTTATCATATCTACAGACCTACGAGCCAAATTCAGCGGTAGGGCGCATCAGGAAAGTTGATTTCGACGACCGACATAAAATCTAATTCCGATATCCCCATCTGTGATCTATCCACCACTGTAAAACAGGTTTGTAGTGCGGACTTTAGTCCGCTCTTTCATAAGGACTAAAGTCCTCACTACGAACCTATTTTTTGACTTTGATGACCGGTTTGTAGTGAGAACTTTAGTCCGCTCTTTCATAAGGACTAAAGTCCTCACTACGAACCTATTTTTTGACTTTGATGACCTGATTTGAGATGAGGCAGCATTCTAACAAGGCAAGCGAATAGTAAACAAACTGCCTTTACCCAACTCGGATTTGGCCTCGATCGTGCCGCGGTGAGCTTCGACTATTTGGCGGCAGAGGTGCAGTCCTAAACCTGTGCTGGATTTCTTGTGAGTTCCCGAGCTAAACCTTTCAAATAACTTGGCTTGTTCTGTGGGAGAAATGCCGGCGCCGGTGTCTTGGATTTCAATAATTACCCATGCCAGCGGTTGGTTTTTGAAGCTGGTATAAGCGGGTGAATTGGCAGCTTTTAAGCGGACATCTATAGAGCCGCTGTCGGTGAATTTGATCGCATTTCCGATTAAATTTGTCAGTAAGCGGTGCAGCTCCAGACGATCGCCCGGATACTTGGCAATCGGAGCACTTTCTGCGCTTTCTGTCAAGTCTAAATTTATGGACAAATGTTTAGCATCGGCTAGGGGAGCGAGTTCTTCAGCTACTTCGTGAATGAGCTGGCGCAAGTCAACGGGAGCGAAACTGAGGGATTTGCGGCCTGCTTCGTAGCGGTAGACTTCCAGCAGCATATTTACCATGGCGATCAAATTTTTGTTGCTGCGAACCATCGTCCCGAAAGCGTCGCGCATGGGGAGCGAGATTTCTCCCAAAGCTCCCTGCTGCATTAAAGTTAGCATTCGATCGGCTGCTACGAGGGGCGTCCGCAAGTCGTGAGCGAGTCGGGAGACAAAATCTTCGCGCTGGAGGGCGATCGAGTTGCGCTCGTCTACGCTGTGTTTTAGGCGCAGGAGCGATCGCACCCTCGCCAGCAGTTCGTCCATTTCCACGGGTTTGCGGATGAAATCGTCTGCTCCCATGTCTAGTCCTTGGACGACGCTGGCGCTGTCGTGAGCTGTGATCAGCAAAATCGGGATAAACGGCAATTCCTTATTTTGGCGCATTCGCTGGGTGACTTCATAACCGTCCATTCCCGGCATCATTACGTCTAGCAGTACCAAATCGGGGGTTGATTTGTCGATTTGGCTCAGGGCCGAAAAGCCGTTCTCGGCCGTGCTAATTTCGTAACCTTCCTCTTCGAGGATTGTCTGCACCAACAAAACATTATCTGGTGCGTCATCTACAACCAGAATGCGATCGGCTTTTGTGGCATTCGGAACAGATAAATAGTTCATTTAATTGTGGGTCTGAAAATAAATACTAACTTTAAATTGGCATTCGATTTATGTTTTCACATTTTTCGATTTGTTAACTCTGTCATAAGGAATATATCAAAGATTATGCCATTTTTGATGTTTTGGCACAGGGATATGATATATAGCCGAGTCTCAAAAAGGTGAGGTACAGGTTCTGATTTTAGATTTTAGATTTTAGATTTTAGATTGGGGGATTGAGGGATTGAGGGATCGAGCCTGTGAATACCTCATCTTTCTGAGAACTGCTATATTCTACTACTTTGCAGTCATAGTATGCACCCCGTCCCAATCGTCGGGTGGAGGCACTTCTAAATAGGTAAGGGAGCGCTGTAGGTGAACTTCTACAGGTCGATCGCCCGGTCGCATCGCGATCGCCGCCTGAAAACAACTAATAGCTTTCTCGAAATTTTTAGCAATATAAGCATTCCGACCGTTGCTGTAAAGTTCCAAAAACCTGACTGTTTCCCCGTCCATGGGCTCGGAACTATTTTGCAACAACTCATAAATGCCCACCGGCTGGTTTTTGCCCTTAACTCGCACTTTGTCCAACTCTCGCACCCAAATGCGATCGCGGCACAAACTGTAGGTAAATTCGCTCAAAATAATATCGCAGCCATATTCTTTGGTAAGCTGTTCCAACCGCGAACTTAAATTCACCGCATCGCCGATTACCGTGTAATCCATCCGCTTTTGGGAACCAATATTTCCCGAAACCACCTCTCCGGAACTAATTCCAATGCCAAAGCGAAACGGATCTTCTCCGGGGCGAGAGTCATTAAACTCTTTCAAGCGCCGCCGCATATCTAAAGCCGACTGCACCGCCATCCAACCGTGACTTTCAGGAGGATTCAGCGGCAGCGGCGCGCCGAAGACGGCCATTAAAGCATCGCCGATAAATTTGTCTAAAATACCTTCGTAGTGGAAAACGGCTTCCACCATCGTCTCGAAATACTCATTCAACAGGGATACCACCTCCGACGCCCCCAGATTTTCGGTCAGGGTGGTATAGCCGCGAATATCTGAAAATAAAATAGTAACTTCTTTGCGTTCGCCCACCATCAGCGCGCCTTCGCCCAAGGCCATCACTTTATCTACGACTCCGGGAGTCATGTAGCGGTACATGGTATTTTTCATCCGCTTTTCGCGGCTGATGTCTTCTAATACGACTAAGCCGCCGCGCACGCCGCCTTCTGGATTGATCAGCGGGTTGACAGTTAAATTCAAACTGCGTTCAATTACTTTAATTGCAGAGGCGGGGATGGGTAGCGGACAATAAGGGTGATAGCTGCCAGTATTCCGCAGCGAAAATAGAGATTGAGAATTAGCTAATTCTGCCAAGGCTACTTCTTCAGTCCAGGCATGGTTTTCGCCCCAAGCGTAATAAAAATTCG
Organism: Microcoleus sp. bin38.metabat.b11b12b14.051; assembly: GCF_013299165.1. Taxonomy (NCBI): domain Bacteria; kingdom Bacillati; phylum Cyanobacteriota; class Cyanophyceae; order Oscillatoriales; family Microcoleaceae; genus Microcoleus; species Microcoleus sp. bin38.metabat.b11b12b14.051. The sequence continues at coordinate 180,985 of NZ_JAAFKD010000008.1, read as the reverse complement.
CATCTGCGGCATCGGGTACGGCCAAAATATAACTTTCTTCTTCTTCTTCTTGTTTTGTTTCTGCTGCTGGCGAACCCGGCATTTTTTCCACCAACAGTCCCAATGTTAAACTTTGTTCGGGAACGTAATGTCGGGCGGCATGGTGGAGGCTGTCTTCGAGTCTAAATTGCAAATTTTCGATCGGCACAACTTCCCAAACATAGCGATCGATCAATTTTGCTTCCCAAATCTCGGGATTGTGTTTGCTTTTGGCTTGATTTACCGGACAGCCCAACAGTTCCAGCGCCGCTTCGTTAATTGTGACAATTCGCCCCTGCAAATCCGTGGAAATCACGGCATCTGACAGACTTTGCAGCATATCTTTTTGATACTGCTTTTCCACCATCACGTTTTGAAACAGTTGAGAATTTTGCAGCGCCATTCCCGCTTGGGAGTTAAATGCTCGCAAAAACTCTTCGTCGGAAGCAGTGAAAGTGCCTTGATTCTTATTAATGAGCTGAGTTACCCCGATCAGCTCACCTTTAGCGTTATGCACCGGCATACACAAGACAGTGCGAGTGCGATATCCCGTTTTTTTGTCGGTAGAGGGATCGAAGCGGGGATCGTCGTAAGCATCAGTAATATTTAGGGGTTGACCAGTCGAAGCGACGTAGCCGGCAATTCCCTTATTAGCAGGAATGCGGATTTCGACCATCGTTTTGTCGTCTGCCTTGGCGACTTTTGTCCAGAGTTCGTTGGTTTCCCGATTTAATAAAAATAGCGTGCTGCGATCGGCTTGCATCAAGTCGCGAGCTTGATCCATGACAGAGCGCAAAGTTGTTTCCAAGTCAAGACTTTGACCCAAAGTCGTGGTCGCTCTCAGCAGCGCGGCAACCCCTCGCTGGTTGCGGGCGACGACGTAGAAAGACTGACAGCTTTCGAGGATAATCCCGATCGAATCGGCAAAAGTCTGAAACTGTTGTTCGTCTTCCTCGGTAAAGGGGACATTGCCAGCTTTATTTAACAGCCTCACCACCGCTACGGGTTCGTTTTGGCTTTTGCTGCTAAAAATCGGCATACAGAGGATGGTCTCAATCTGGTAGCCCGGTGGTTCGTCTACTTCGGAATTAAAATACTCGTGTTCTCTACCCTGGGAGATATTGAGCGATTTTCCAGTAGTTGCAACGTAGCCTAAAATGCCTGCATCCATCGGTAAGCGAACTTCTATATCTTCGCCCGTGAGCGCGTGGGCTGTTTTGTGCCAAAGTTGATTTTTGCTGGAGTCAACCAAAAAAATTGTTGTCCGGTCTGCTTGTAGAATTTGACCAATTTTGACAGTGAAGGCATCTAACAGTTGCTGTAAAAGAGTTTCGAGTGCTTCATTGTTAATCAGGTCGATCGCCCGGATAAATTGCTGAAATTCAGCCGTGATAAAGTCGAGCAGGCACACTAATTCAGGAACTGGCAGGCTCTTAACACGGGAGGTCAATGCCCCCATAAAATTGACTTGAGTCAGTGTAGCCAGAACGCTACCAGTATTGGAGAATGTCATGATTAACTGCTTTCTCAGAGGGTTAGACTGACCCGCAGGTCGATCGGTGCTAGATGCTGCGGCGGTGCAAACTCTTGTTTGTTGTTTGCTAGCGTGTCGGCACTCGGTAGTCGCGATGATCGTCAATCGCGAGTTCTTTGTTTGATGCGCGCTACTTGAGTTTTCTGATTACATATGCTCGATCAATTTTTTACAACCTCGATACTGATGAGGGTTCACCGGTTAAAGCTGATCTTGATTTGGGAAAACTGCCAGCCTGAACATTAGCTCGCAGGCTTTCGATCGATCGCCCCGTAGGTGAATGTAACGCTCTGTGCCGAGGCTGCTGCGCGGCATGACTGTTTTAGCGCTCCCAGGCGACCGTATCCGGTCTGTGAATGGCGCTATGGCTGTTGCGCGCGAGGCATTACGACAAAGACTACTCATAGTTTAATGGTAAACGCAACAGCATGATAGCTATGACAATCTCAGCAGCAAGAAATTTCATCGGTGTTTGAGGGCATCCGTCCCCGGGATTTTCCTGAGGCTGGGGCGATCGAACCCAATACCAGCATTCCCAAAAATGCCACTGTCGATCTCGGCTGCAAGCGACAGTCACCATCGATCCCATCTCCCAGCGAAAATGGAAAATCGATCGACCTGTCAGTACCCGCACCGGTGCGACAGCTTAGGATTTAGGCAGCAGAAGACATGGATTCGGCAAAAACCACCGATTGATAGTAGCGCCGCAATTGCGAGGCGGCCGCAGCCCACCCCCAACGTTCGGCTTCAGAGCGAGCATTTTGGCGCAGGGTTTCCCGTTCTTCGGGATTCGCAAACAGGCGCAAGGTGGCAGTCAGAGCTCCGGCTTCGTCGTTTGGGTCAAATAAATAGCCGTTAACGCCGTCGGTAACAATATCGGGAATTCCGCCACTGCGCGCCGCCACTACGGGCGTCCCCGCAGCCATAGCTTCTAGGAGCACTAAGCCTAGCGTTTCGGTGCGGGAGGGAAAAATGAAGGCATCAGCAGATGCGTAAGCAGAAGCCAATTCTTGCCCCTTGAGGTAGCCGACAAAATTGGTGGGAGTGCCGGCGAAATATTGTTCGAGGGTTTGGCGGTGCGGCCCGTCTCCCACAAGAGCGAGGCGGGCGCCGGGAATGGCGGCGAGGACTGGTTTGATCGACTCAATTTCTTTTTCGGCACCGAGGCGGCCGACGTAGAGCAATAAGGGGCTATCTGGGTTATTTTCCGAAAGGCGCGATCGCATTTCTCGACTCGCCAATTCGGGGACAAACATTTCCGTATCTACACCCCGCTGCCACAAGTCTACCCGCTCAATGCCGTGAGTTCTCAGCTCCTCCACCATGGCTGTAGAAGTACACAGATTTAATTGGGCTTGATTGTGCGCCCCTTTGAGCAATTCCCACAGCAAAGGTTCGAGCATTCCAAAACCGTAGTGGTGCAAGTATTTCGGCAAATGCGTGTGGTAAGAAGCCAAAATTGGAATATTGAACTTTTTGCCGTAATATATGCCGCCCAATCCCAAAATAGCGGGATTGACAACATGAATAATATCCGGTTTAAACTGCTGTAATTGTTGGCCGATCGCCGGACTGGGCAGTGCCATTTTCAATTCCGGGTACATCGGCAAAGGTAAACCCTCAACACCGTAAACTCGGGCACCTTTGTATTCTGTAATTCCGTAATCTGGAGAAAAAATCAGAACTTGTTCGCCCGATCGCTGCAAGTGATCTACAGTGTGAATCAGGCGCGTCACAATCCCGTCTATTTTAGGCCAAAATGTTTCAGTGAACAGAGCAATTTTCATAATAAGTTAACTTAGGGAACTGATAATCCTAGTCTTTGGCAAATGTTAGTCGATTGTCGGATTGAATATTTTCGATTGACTCCACAAAATGAATCGGGCAACTTCAATTTTTTTGATTTGCGCCGCACTAATTACTATCGATATATTTCTGGGGTAAAATGCAAATTCCCTGAATGCCAATTGATACAATTATTCCACCTAAAAGCAATCCCACACCTTCAGCAAAGCAGTTAATTCGGTGAATTTCCTGTGCAGTTTTGGCGATTAAGATTTCCTTTTCCGTAGCAGAAGGCGATTCGCTAACACGGCGGTAATCTTGATAACTCGCCGTTAGTGTTGCCCATTCAGGTATTAAATAATAAGCACAAACTGCACTTGCTAAAAATCCCGGCATAACTACCAAAAGCAACAGAATTAAAATTCTAGTTTTGATTTTTCTCAATTGAATATTTTCTATTTTGCAGTAAGGACTTTGGTGCATTTCAATTTTGCAAATAAGGGCGAAGCATTGCGGCAGACAATTTATTCGTGATCGCCAGGTATTAATTACCGCAATGCTTCGCCCCTACGGATATGTTTGCCAAAAATCGCAGATACAAATCTCTTTGATTGCCACAAATATTGCCTAATTTTACCAAAACACAGAGGATTTAAGCTCTCACCTTTAGGTGGATTGTTTTTAGGCTAGGACTGAGATTCCCTGCCTAAAAACTTCGCTGTCAACTGTCAACCCCTCGACTCCCCTCGACTTCGCTCGGGGCAAGTCGCTCGGGGCAAGCTGTCAACTGTCAACTGTTAACGCCAAGAAACCTTAGGCAAAATTTGATTTTTATCGACGCGGTGCTGATATTTTGTAGCAAAATTCAACAAGGAATCGAGCAGGGAATCTGAGAGATAATGCGGCTGCAAACCGAGGTCTAGCAAACTCGTATTTTTGGCATTGAAATAATGTTCTTCTTTCTCGACTCTGGGATTTTCCAGGTGGTTGATTTCTACTTTTAATCCCATTGCCGTGCCTGCTTTTTGCACCAATGAGGCTAAGTCGCCGACGCTGAATTGTTCGGTGAATTGGTTGAAGACGCGGAATTCTCCGGCGGCGGCGGGGTTGGCGATCGCTAATTCCACGCAGCGCACGGTGTCCCGAATGTCAAGGAAGGTGCGGGTTTGTCCGCCTGTGCCGTAAACTGTCAGGGGATGACCGATCGCAGCTTGGATGCAAAATCTGTTTAATGCTGTACCGAATACTCCGTCGTAGTCCAAACGGTTGATTAACAGTTCGTCCATGCCGGTTTCTTCTGTGAGTACGCCGTAGACGACGCCCTGATTTAAGTCGGTGGCCCTTAAACCCCAGATTTTGCAAGCAAAATGGATGTTGTGGGAGTCGTGGACTTTTGACAGGTGGTAGAAACTGCCCGGTTGTTTGGGATAGGGTAGTGTATCTTTGCGGCCGTTGTGTTCGATCGTCAGATAGCCTTCTTCAATGTCAATATTCGGTGTGCCGTATTCGCCCATTGTCCCGAGTTTCACTAGGTGACAGTCGGGGAAGTCTTCGCGGATGGCGTACAGCAGGTTGAGTGTCCCGACGACGTTATTGACTTGGGTAAGGACTGCGTGTTCGCGATCGATCATCGAGAAGGGTGCCGAACGCTGTTCGCCGAAATGGACGATCGCCTCTGGTGCAAATTTTCTCATGCTTTTGCTGAGAAAATCGTAGTTGGTGATGTCACCGACGAACAAGTCGATCGACTTACCCGTTAAATCTTGCCATCGCTGGAGTCGTTGCTGAATCGGTGCAATGGGAGTGAGGGTGTCGCTGCACAGTTCCAGATCCCAGTGCCGCCGCACGAAGCTGTCGAGGATGCCAACTTCGTGACCTTTGTTAGAAAGGTAGAGTGCGGTTGCCCAACCGCAATAGCCATCGCCACCAATAACCAGGACTTTCATAAATCAACAACGGTGAATCTTGCTTGCCAATACTGGGTTAATGTACCAGGTTATGGTGCATTGTGAACCTTTAATCTAGGGTGTTGTTTGCTAAATCTGCCGTCAGTTTTTTTGTGTCAAACCTGGATTTCGTCGGCGAAACTGGCCCTGCGGGTGAATTCAAAGGGGCCGGCTTGAGCTCCCCAGACGTGGGCATCGGTTTCTGGGTCGCGCCCGCGATCGTGACTGATAAATTTGTTACCATCAATCTCAAATTCGCTGTCTAGATAGGTTTTTTTACCTTTTCTGACGACGGCACAGCCTTTTCCGGGTTCGACAGACCCTTTGAAGCTGTTACCCGTCCAGTGCGTAAAAAAGGTGCAGCCTGGGAGGAGTGTGAGTTGTTCGGTTTTGATTTCTGGCAGCCGTTGGGGCTGGCGGGATGCGCCGTAGAATTCTGCTTCGTTTTCTATGGCATAATTTTCGATATCGATGCGATCGCCCGCTGGGACTAATTTTAAAACTCGGACTCGGTACGGGACGTGCAGTTCTATATCATAAGCTTGCTCTAAATACAAGCTGATTCCGCCCAGAAGTTCCACAGGTAACGGTCTCATGCAGACGCGGATGTGGGCAAAAAATGGCGGGTTTTCAAAGGCTTGGGCTTGGTTGCTGAAGTCGGCCGCCATCCAGCGGGCGAGGGTGACAATATCGGTGGAATGGGACATATCAATTTTGGATTTTGGATTTTGGATTTTAGATTGGGGGGAGTAGAAGTTATTTTAGGGGAAATGGGGATTTCGTCGCGAGAGTCAGGATCTGCGATTTGAAATTTTATATTTTAGATTAAATAATTGGTATTGGGGATTTTGCCAAAGTATAAATTTTTTTTATAGGAAATGCAGATGGTGAGTGCAAGACTAGACAAGATTGCAAAAATCGGAAATTAGCCTGAAATCATCTGCGTTTATCTGTGTTTATCTGCTTGATATCTGCGGTTTCTGGATCTGTCGAAGACTTCTGCAATCTTGTCTAATGATGAGCTGCGATTATTTGGTGGTGGTCGATCGCATTTGCGTCCTAAATCTACAGGTAAACTTACAGATTTTTTACACAAATGCGATCGCCGAGCCGGTACTTTTTTCCAGGTTTAATCCTTTGCCAACCGCGTCGAATTGCCCGCGTTAGATTAATTTGACAGCCCGTAAACCAAACATCAGCACTGTCGCCAAGCCGACCATGCCGCCGAAAATTCCAAAATAAGCTATTGTTCCCGTAAGAGTCATCAGAAAAATGGGTTGAAACTCCGTCTTTTGAGGACGGCTTTACATTGTTCTTGAATCACTACCGCCTTGGGACTGCTTGACTCTGTGTACTTTTGTGTTGCACTTTCAACGGGACAATTACCGTTTAAAATCTTGCAGCCCTTTACGCATAGTGTTTTGCTCGGTTTCGAGCCCCCTTGCGGGGTAAAGTTAGCTTCGCCAATGTTTTAAAAGCTTTTTAGACTTGTAGCACTGTCTCAGTGACCTTAAGACTTTTTAACTACAAATGACAGTGCAGGGGACTAGCTTCGCATCCGCCCGGTGTCGTGACTCAAAAAACGTAGACCTCGAAAGTCTTAGGCTGGTCAGAACGGCCTGTTAGATTTCTCTACAAGCCTCAAGCGTTTAGGCTGAGGTTTCTGACTGCAATTTCTCCAAAATAATCAATAAGAAGACCTATAAGAACTATAATCTAAAATCCATAATCTAAATTAGATAAATATGCAATCGATAATTAAAGTTGACTTGGGCCCACAATCTTACAATATTTGCGTGCGATCGGGCGGCTTAGATGAGCTCGGCACCCTGATGGGCGATCTAAGTTTGGGCAAAAAAGTTCTTTTGGTCTCAAATCAGTCGATTTTTCGGCACTACGGCGAAAGAGCCACCGCAGCCCTCGAATCGGCCGGCCTGGAAGTCAGTACCTGCATTTTACCACCGGGCGAACAATACAAAACTTTAAATTCGATCCAGAAGATTTACAATGCGGCTTTGGCTAACCGTTTGGAACGTTCCTCGACAATGGTGGCTTTGGGCGGCGGGGTGGTTGGCGATATGACGGGTTTTGCGGCTGCGACTTGGTTGCGCGGAATTAATGTGGTGCAGGTTCCGACTTCGCTGCTAGCGATGGTTGATGCTTCTATTGGCGGCAAAACGGGGGTAAATCATCCTTCGGGGAAGAATTTGATCGGGGCTTTTCATCAGCCGCGTTTGGTTTTGATTGACCCGGATGTTCTCAAAACTCTGCCGGCGCGCGAGTTTCGTTCGGCGATGGCGGAAGTCATCAAGTATGGGGTGATTTGGGATGCTGAATTGTTCGGGAAGTTGGAGAATTGCAAGCGTTTGGATCAAATGCGCTACGTGAAGGCGGATTTGTTGGCCCAAATTTTGAGCCGATCTTGTCAAGCTAAGGCTGAGGTGGTAAGCAAGGATGAGAAGGAGTCGGGTTTGCGGGCGATTTTGAATTACGGTCACACGATCGGTCATGCTGTAGAAAGTTTGACTAATTACAAGGTCATCAATCACGGCGAAGGTGTGGCAATTGGGATGGCTGCTTCTAGCCGCTTGGCTGTGGAGCTCTCAATGTGGGATGCTGAGTGCGATCGCCGCCAGTCTGCTTTAATTGAAAAAGCGGGTTTGCCTGCTAAGTTGCCCGCAGGTGTCGATGTTGAGGAAATCTTGAATACTTTGCAACTTGATAAGAAGGTGCAGGATGGCAAGGTGCGCTTTGTGCTGCCGGTGCGTTTGGGCGAAGCTGCTGTGAGCGATCGCGTGGACGGAGATGTGATTTTACGAGTTTTGAAGGAAATGCTTTAAATTAAGGTTTATGGGCGTGTTTCACCGCTCCACAAGGTCGATTTATGCCGATCGCCCGAGCAGTTTTTTCTGTCAATGTTCGATCGTTGTTTTGTAGTGAGGACTAAAGTCCTCAGAAAATGCGGACTAAAGTCCTCACTACAAACCTTTTTTTATTTCTGATCTATCGGCTATGGATGATTTTAAGAGCCGCTCGACTGGGAGTTGATTTCTTCTAAAATTCGATCGACTCTAGTAGCCGCTTGAGTTCTGCCCTGCTTGAGAAATAACTCCTTCGCTTTTTTGAGGCTGTCTACTGCCTCTGCTTGGTTTTCCTTGGTTCCTTGCTGGTACAAACCGACTCCCAAATTATTTAAAGCATCGGGATATTGGCTATTAATTTTAACAGCTTGTCTCCACAGCACAATCGCTTCGGGCAACTTTCCTTGACTTGCCATCGCCACGCCCAAATCGTTGTGAGCTTTGGCGTGTTTCGGGTTGACTTCAATTGCTTTTTGGAATTGGACGATCGCATCGCTCATTTTACCTTGCCCCGAGAGCAGAGTTCCTAGCTTGTAATAAATATCCCCTTGTTTGGGATAGCGAGCGATTAATTGCCGGTACAAAGCTTCGGCATTGACAAGATTTCCTTGGGCGTAAAGGTCGTTAGCAGTTCTCAAACCCACCGTGTAGCCTTTTCCTACAACTTCGCATTTTTTCTCGGAGTTGCCTTGCTGCTTGCAAATCCTGAGATCGTCTCCCTTCATCTCGTAGGATATAACTTCGGGCACTGCGGGCCCTCGGCGCGGTGGCTGCGAGTTTTGCGACTGCAAGTTTGGCGAATTTTGCACTGTGCTCGATGCAGCTTGTGCGGGTTGGACAACAGCCACATACCATATTCCCGCCGCCACAATGCTTGGGCCCATCCAGGTAAAAGGTTTGAAAAGGCGAAACTCTCGATCGTTTTTCATAAAAGAAATACGGTAAGTGGGAAACTCAGCGACTTTAGTCCTTCCTAGGGAAGCGACCAGGCGGTTTCAACCGCGTTGAATCTTTCCATTACCGCCTTGGAACTGGTTAATTCGGTGTGCTGTTGTGTTGCACTTTCAACGGGACAGTTACCGTTTCAAATCTCCCAGTCCTGTACGCATAATGGTTGCCTTTGTTGGGCTCCCTTACGGGGTAATGTGAGCCTCGTCAATGTTATAAGGGCTTGTTAGGCTAGCAGCACCGTTCCAGTGACTTTAGAACTGTTTAACGACTAGCGACAGAGCAGGGGACTGGCTTCGCATCCACAGGGTGTCGTGACCAAAATAACGTAGTCAGTTAAGACTTAGACTGGTCAGTATAGCTTGCTTGATTTCTCTTGCAAGCTCAGTCCCTTTAGGGCTGAGTTACTGACAAAACTTGTTGTTGATATCCGAATACGCTTGGGTTAGGCTTGTCCGAAGAAATGAACGCTCTTCTTTGGCGATGTGTGAGATGACAGCAATCTCCGTGTCTATTTATCCCATCGTTTTGACTCCCAGACCGTCTTAACCCAACGGTATTGGTTGATATCCTGCCGTCTAGTCGGAGACATTCAGTCGCGCCATTCAAGCCATGGCCATTCAGTCCCAGGCAATACCGGTAACTGTTAGGACTTATTAACAGTCGTGATATTTTAGCACTGTGCGACCGATTTTGAGTTAAATTAGAGTGGATTCCCGATCGATTCTCAGTCAACCCTAGCAGGAAAGTAGAAATGGGGCAGTCTATTCTCACCATGCTGTTTGCGCTCATCCTCGGCTACGCTGTTAACTCAAGCGTGAAAATAGTCAGCGGTGGCGACGAAGCTTTAGTCGAACGTTTGGGTCAATACAAGCGCACCCTCAAGCCGGGATTCCACTTTATCAGTCCCCTGGTCGAAAAAGTCGTCTGCGTGGACACAAGTCGCGAACGAGTTTTAGACATTAAACCTCAGTCAGCAATCACGGGCGATAATGTGGCCCTAGAAGTCGATGCCGTTGTGTATTGGCGGGTTGTGAATTTGCAGAAAGCTTATTATGGCATCGATCAAATTGAAAATGCGATCGCCAACTTAGTTTTAACGACGTTTCGCGCTGAAATTGGTCGGTTGCCCATGCAAGACATCTTGGGCTCCCGAGATGACATGAATAAAAAGTTACTCAAGAAGTTGGACGAAGCTACCGAAACTTGGGGAGTTAAAGTGATTCGCGTAGAAATTCAAAGCATTACACCTCCGAAAAGGGTGCAAGAAGCTATGGAATTGGAGCGGGCTACTAAGAGCGAATGGCAAGCAATGGTTAACAAAGCCATTGGCACTAAGGAGTACATGAGGCTCTTAGTTGAAGCTTTAGACTCCCATCCAAACAGCAAGCAAGTTTTGAATTACTTAGTAACCGAAAAATACTTAGACGCTCAACAAAAATTAGGCGAAAGCGACAACGCCAAAATTCTGTTTATGGACCCGAGAAACATGACAGAAGCCCTCAACGAGTTGATGGGTTCTATGCCAGATATCCCGGGGAACGCTCACGGGGGAGAGCGAGAACTCAAACTAATCGATCAATCTACCGCTCAAGATTGATTTCTGAAGATAGCGTCGGCAACCAGACAAACATCGTGCATTTCTCTGACATCGTGAACTCGTAAAATATCTGCCGAATTTGCGATCGCACTTGTACAAGCCGCCGCTGTCCCCCAGATTCTTTGTTTAGCTTCCCGCTGATTCAAAATCTGACCGATGAAGCTTTTGCGCGATACTCCGACTAAAATCGGACAGTCTAAACCCCGGAATTTGGGCAACTCCCGCAGAATTTCTAAATTTTGATTGTAAGTCTTGGCAAAGCCAATACCGGGGTCAAGAATTATCTGAGATTTGTCAATCCCCGCAGCAACTGCCGCTGCAATTCGACTCTCCAAAAATTCCCTAATTTCTCCAATTAAATCCCGATAATCTGTAAGTTTTTGCATCGTCTGGGGAGTTCCCCGAATGTGCATCAAAATTATCGGAACTTGCAACTGAGCAACGGTTGACAGCATTTCCCAGTCAAAAGTTGCTCCGGAAATATCGTTGACAATATCAGCTCCAGCCTCAACCGCAGCTTTAGCAACCTGTGCTCTGGTAGTATCCACAGAAATCGGAACTGAGCCAAACATATCGGCTTTTTGTCTCAGCATTTGTACGACAGGTATAACGCGGTCGAGTTCCTCTGCTAAACATATTTCCGCTGCACCGGGCCGCGTAGATTGACCGCCAATATCAATAATATCTACCCCGGATTTCACCATATTTTCAGCTTGCGCTAAAGCCGATTCTATGGTATTAAAATCGCCGCCGTCGCTAAAACTGTCAGGGGTTACGTTTAAAACGCCCATTAAATAAGTGCGTTTTCCCCACACGAAAGTTTGATTTCTAATAGTTAATTTGCGATCGGTCATCAGTTATTTTCAAGCCCTATTTATACTCGTTAGCAAGCGCTTAGCCTGTTAATTCACATTCCGAGGCCGAGCCTCCATTTTGAAGAGCATCGCTATTCAAAAGCAATATTGCGTCTGGTCGATTACCATCACAAAAACCTTTAGTAGTGTGGACTTTAGTCCGCAAAATACTGCGGACTAAAGTCCACACTACGAACCTTATTGATTGCGATCGACCAGACAGGATATGATATCGGTTCCCAGCATAAGCGTGTGGGAAGCAGTTAATTACCAATTACGAATTACCAATTACCACCCTTCGGCTGCGCTCTGGGCAAGATTACCAATTACCAATTATTTATAATTGACAATTCTATTGAAACTCGCAGCTTCCAAACTCGCACCGCCTACTAAAACCCCGTCAATCTCAGGCATCGCCATAACTTCATCAATATTGTCTCCTTTCACAGAGCCGCCGTACTGAATAGGCACATCAGGATTAGTCAATTTACTGCGAATCAAACCAATAACTCGGTTAGCTTCCTTCGTTTCGCAAGTATCGCCAGTGCCGATCGCCCAAATCGGTTCGTAAGCTATTACCAAATTATCTTGGTCAACACCAACCAAATCCTGCGCTAACTGAGAAAAAATATGAGCTTCCGTTTCTCCAGCATCCCGCTGTTGCTTTGTCTCTCCCACGCACAGAATCGGAATTAAACCGGATTTCTGAGCAGCTTTCAGCCGCAAATTCACTGTTTCGTCAGTTTCCCCAAAATATTGCCGGCGCTCGCTGTGCCCGACGATGACGTAGCGCACCCCAAGCTCTGTTAGCATCTGCCCGGAAATTTCACCAGTATAAGCTCCCGACTCTTGCCAGTGAACGTTCTGAGCACCGAGCCTGATCCGGCTTCCGTGGAGGTTTTTCGAGAGGACACTCAAATCTGTAAAGGGAACGCAAAGCACGACTTCCCGTTCTTCTGGGGTTTCCGTCAGGCAGGACATGAATCCTTGAAGAAACTCTAGGGATTCTGCCCTAGTTTTGTACATTTTCCAGTTGCCAGCTATAACTATTTTCCGCACTACTTTGTTAAATCCTTGTCCTTACAACGCAATTTATAGTCTAAAGCTTTAGGGTACATTTCGATCCCTTATTGCCCAAACTCGATGCGAGCTTGCTCAACTAAGTCAACGGTAACGACTTCTGTTTCGGCTTCGCGGGCCAATTGCTCGATTCGCACGCGAGCTTGTCCCCGGACAAAATAGGGAATATTTTTTAGCTTGGCTTTGGCTTCGGGCGTCCATTTTAAATCGTCTGAGAATTCGGAATCTGGCATGGCGTATCGGTCGATCGACTACAAGTGCTCAGTTCTGTATTTTGACAAAAGTCTGTCTAACTGAATTTACCATGTTTTGGGGCAAACCCATGCTGCAAGCAACGCTGGCGGGCGATCGAACTACAATAACGAAGCTAACCGTAGGGTGCGTCAGGGGGCCCGAATCCTTGAGTAGGTAACGAAAATATTCAGCCGCCCTGACGCACCCTACAATAACTGACTAACCAACCGTAGGGTGCGTCAGGGGGCGCGAATCCTTGAGTAGGTGACGAAAACATTCAGCCACCCTGACGCACCCTACAATAACTGTCAACTGTCAACTGTCAACTGTCAACTGTCAACTGACTGCTGACTAATCGGAATCTCGATCGCAAATTCAGTACCCTTCCCCAATTGGGAAGTACACTTTAAAACGCCACCGTGTTTTTATACCACAATTTGGTAACTAATTGACAGTCCCAATCCAGTACCTTTTCCGATCGGCTTAGTCGTGAAAAAAGGGTCAAATATGCGTTCTCTCATCGATTCCGAGATTCCCGAACCGTTGTCAGAAATCCGAATCACCGCGCTAGGAACATCGCCATTAATTTGACCCACAGCAGTAGAGATTTTAATTTGAGGGTTCACGAATTTGCGATCGCTCAACTTCTCCGATTGCAAAGCATCGATCGCATTTCCGATCACATTCATAAACACCTGATTCAACTGTCCGGCATAACACTCAACCAGAGGTAAATTGCCGTACTCTTTAACTAGCACAATGTTTCCAATATCCGAACTAGATTTCAGCCTGTGCTGCAAAATCAACAGCGTGCTGTCAATGCCCTCATGAATATCGACAGCCTTCATTTGACTTTCATCCAGACGAGAGAAATTCCTTAAAGACAAAACTATTTGACGAATGCGATCGGCTCCCACCTTCATAGACAATAGCAACTTAGGCAAATCTTCGAGTAGAAATTCCAAGTCAATATCTTCAGTCAATTCGCCAATCTCAGGACTAGCATCGAAATATTGCTGCTGGTAAAGTTCTAGTAAACTCAGCAATTTTTCAGTATAATCAGTAGCATGATTGAGATTGCCATAAATAAAATTAACTGGATTGTTAATTTCATGAGCAATCCCCGCCACCAGTTGCCCCAAACCCGACATTTTTTCAGTCTGAATCAATTGAGCTTGAGTGTCTTGCAAATCCTTTAAATTTTGAGCAATTTGTGCTGATTGACCTCTGGTTTTCTCTAGAAAATCGGCTTGTTGGATAGCCACGCCTAACTGATTGGCAATTTGAGCTAAAAACTTAAGTTCTGAACTTTCCCAGCAGCGCGGCGCAGAATGTTGATATGCTGCCAGCAAACCCCAAAGTTCTTGTCCTACAAAAATCGGCGCGATCGCATAAGCCTGCACCTGAAAACGCTCTAAAATAGTGAAGTTACACTCCGAGTGACAAGCTTGATAGATATCATTAACGGCGAGAGTTTCATTATTGATATACCTGCCGCCGTGGTGTGACTGCAAATAAGTATTTTCCCAAACCGTATTGATACCTTCACCTACCAATTTGCTCCAGCCATCTTTCACAAACTCGGCAACATATTGACCGCTCCAATCAGGATTAAAGCGATAGACAGCAATTCTATCGACTTGCATAAACTGACAAACTTCTTGGGTTGCAGTCTTAAAAATCGCATTGATATCGAGAGATTCTCGAATCTTAACCACAATTTCAAACAGTATCCGCTGTTGCTGGGCCGCCCACTGGAGATCGATCGTTTGCTGCCGCGTCTTAGCGAGCAAATCAGCTTGTTCTAATGCTACGCTTAACTGAGTTCCGACTTGCGTCGCAAACTGGATTTCCGAAGTTTTCCAATTGCGCGAACCGTCGCACTGATGCACGCATAGCAAGCCCCACAGTTGGCTGCCATTCATCAGTGGCATAATTATTTGTGCCTTAATTGCAAATTGAGCCAAAATATCAGCGTGGCAGTCTGAGAGTCCAGCAGTTGCTATGTCTGGGAACACTTTAATTTGTCCCTGACTGTATTTATTCGCATAGTTTTCGCCAAAACATTGATCGCGAGTTTTCACAGCCATTGCGGAACCAAAAACTGGCAAAACATCTTCTGTAATAAATTCCCCTTCATTAAAATTGGAATCCGGGTCAAAGCGATAAATTCCAACTCTGTCTGCATTTAAAATCCGCCGCAGTTCTGTAGTTGTCGTGCGAAAAATTGTATCTAAATCGAGAGATTCTCGAATCTTAGCAACCACCTCAAACAGTATCCGCTGCTGCTCGGCAGCGTAGTGCAAATCAACTGTTTGCTGCTGAGTTTGAGCGAGCAAATCTGCTTGTTCTAGTGCGATGCTGAGCTGGGCGGAAATTTGAGTAGCAAACTGAATTTCGGAAGATTCCCAGTTGCGGGGAGCCGAACACTGGTGCACGCACAGTAACCCCCAAAGCTCGTTACCTTTCATGACCGGTGCAACTAAAGTAGCTTTGATTTCAAATTGTTCTAAAATTTGGAGAAAGCAATCTTGCAGTCCAGCTTGTCTGATGTCTGAGAGGGTGTGAACTCGCCCCTGAGACTAGAGATTGGCGTAGTTTTCTCCAAAGCAGCCATCGTTTACTCTGACTGCCATTGCTGATGTAAAATCTGGCAAAACATCTTCAGCTACGAATTCGCCATAGTTAAATTCCGATGCGGGATCGAAGCGGTAAACCCCAACGCGATCGGCATTTAAAGCCCGTCGCACTTCCTGAGACATGGTGCTAAAAATTTGGTTCAAATCGAGGGATTTCCGCATTTTTGCCACGACTTCAAACAGCACTCGCTGCTGTTGGGTTAATTGTTGCAGTTGAGCTGTACGCTCTTGAACTTGATTTTCTAAATTAGCGTTAAGTGCCTCTATTTGTTGATTTAGTTGATAGTGGTTAATTGCCTCAGAAAAATGGCTGCCAAAAGATTGTATTAATTCAATTTCTTCAGGATTCCATTCGCGAATTTGGGAAGTTTTTGACTCTTTCCACGCTTCAAAAGATATTCGAGATTGGGCGAGCCGCCCGTCGGCATCTAACTGTCCGGCCCAGACAGTTTCCGTGTCAAATTCTTCTCGAAAAATGCTCAAGTAACCGAATATTTGCTGGCGGGTTCTGAGGGGTACGATTAAGATGCTGCGGATTTTTGTCGGTCGAAATGCCGGTTGCAGGCTTCTGAGACTGCTAATTTTGTACAAGTCGGGAATTGCCCAAACCTGTTGCTCGCCGGACTGAAAATAGTCGTGCCAGACGCTGTATTGCTCTACCTGCTGGTATTTGGCCGAAATTTGCATCCTCGGCCCGGTGCCGTAAGTGTAGACTTTGAGTGCCTGTGTGGAATTGTCGGAGTAGGGAATTAAACTCTTGATACTCCCCACTGATGAATCAGGGGGATTCTTGAATGAATCCGAAAACTCTCAAAGGCGTTATCAAAGCACCTCTAGACGCTCAAAACAACTACCAATATAAAAGGTATTGCAATTGCGCTTACTTTTGAATTGTTTGCTTTCATAATCCATCACTTTTGCCAGATAGGTACGCTTCACATTCTGCCGTTACTTGTCAGTTAAACAGGCTTACTACTCTTTGAGGAGTGTGGTGGCTCACGCTCGCCGGGATTTCTCCGATACTAGAATGTTTCAACACGTAGATGGTTTTTTTACTTACAACTTAATCATAACAAATCTTTCGATCAATTGCGTAAAAAAATATTGAAGGCGGTTGAAACCGCTACCGAGTTCCTCCCCATGTCTAAAGCCAGGGGCTTCCCTCTCGTTTTTTGGTGACTTTGCTGCTGTCGAAAATGCACAGCCTGCCGCCGGCTGCGTCTAGTGCAGCTACAGATTCTGTCAAAGCTACTTGCAGTTCGATCGCAGACTGGGAGTGCAGGGCTGCGGCGACGCGGTTGAGGGCAGCTTCCCGCTGAGCTTTCGCCCTCGCTTGGGCGAGGAGGGTTGATTGCGCTATGGCGACACCGAGCTGATCTGCCACCATCTGAACGGCTTGGAGTTCGTACTCTGCCACACTCCAGCACTCTGAGTGGTGAGATACTAACAACCCCCAGAATTCTGCGCCGTGAAAAATTGGTACTACCAACGAAGCCTTGACACCCATTGCCGTTAAGTATTCAGCGTGGCAGGGGTCGATCGGGCTGTACCGCACTTCGTCGGGCAGCAGTTCGCCGGAAACCGTGTCAAGGTGGGGACTTTGGCCTAGCAGCCCTCCAGCGACATCGACGATCGATCGCACCTGTACTTGGGCGAACAATTCGCGGGCGTGAGGGGGAATATCGTCTGCGGGAAAATGCAGCCCCAGTAGGGAGGGCAAGCGGTTGTCGTTGATTGATTCGGCAATCACTTCACCGCTACCGTCGCTATGAAATTTATAGATTTTTACCCTGTCAGTTCCCAATAACGATTGAACTTCTGCTACTGTGGCGCTGAGAATTTCTGGCAATTCTAGAGAGCGGCGAATGCGGTTGGCAATGCGCGAGAGTAAATTTGCTCGATCGTACCTCACCTTGATGACATTTTGGTTCTTTAATGAGTCCATTAATTTTTTGCTTTCCCAGCAATAACAGTAACCGGCCCAAAAATTTTGTGCGTGTTATAAAATTCGGCAAGCACAGCGATTTAATAAAATATGAATACCCTGACGGCGATGGTCGATGAGTTTTGCACAGTTAGCAAGCTGCCTTCAAACTGCAACTTTCTCTTACAACTTTCAATTTTTTTGTGCAATTAAAACTTTTCTAGTTCAAATATAAACTTTGTAGAGCCGGTCTTGCAAGCTTCATACCATAAATAATTAAATTTGTCAAGTTTCAATAATTGCAGAATCATTCAGAGAAAGGTCGATCGACTTTTGAGCCATTTTTCCAGATATACCGCCCTGACGGTTAGGACGTTCTTGATTGCCCAAAGCCACGCGGTAGATTGCTTCTTTCTTCTTCCTTCCATCCGTTACATCCCGCACATTGCTCGTTGCCGAATTTCCGTCTTCCTTCTTCCGTCTTCCTTCTTCCGTCTTCCTTCTTCCTTCTTCCTTCTTCCTTCCATCCCGCACATTGCTCGTTGCCGAATTTCAGTCTTCCTTCTTCCTTCTTCCTTCTTCCTTCAACATCTGCTATATTTGCTCAAAAAAAAGCTCCTGCCGTTAAGCAGGAGCTTTTTTCGATTAGACCATCAAATCAGAAATAAATTCGATGATTAGTCTAAATCAGGCATAGCCAGCACTGGTTCATTTTCGCGATTGATACCCTTCTCAAAGCCAGCGACAGCCGCACGAGCGCGACCGGCGTGCCACAAGTGGCCGATTAAGAAGAAGAAACCCATCACAAAGTGGAAACAGGACAGCCAAGAACGAGGAGACGTGAAGTTAAACGAGTTAACTTCAGTTGCCACGCCGCCCACAGAGTTCAAAGAACCCAAAGGAGCGTGAGTCATGTATTCAGCAGCGCGGCGAGCTTGCCAAGGCTGAATATCGTTCTTAATTTTGTTCAAGTCCAAACCGTTAGTACCGCGCAAGGGTTCCAACCAAGGGCCTTGGAAATCCCAGAAACGCATCGTTTCACCGCCGAAAATGATTTCGCCAGTAGGAGAGCGCATCAGGTATTTACCCAGACCGGTAGGGCCTTGTGCAGAACCGACGTTAGCACCCAAGCGTTGGTCGCGGATCAGGAAGGTCAAAGCTTGCGCTTGAGAAGCTTCCGGGCCCGTCGGGCCGTAAAATTCGCTAGGGTAAGCAGTGTTGTTGAACCAGACAAAGCAGCAAGCGATGAAGCCCATGAGGGACAAAGCGCCCAAGCTGTATGACAGGTAAGCTTCGCCAGACCAGATTAAGGCGCGGCGAGCCCAGCCGAAAGGCTTGGTCAAAATGTGCCAAACACCGCCAGCGATACAAATCAGGCCCAGCCAGATGTGACCGCCGATGATGTCTTCCATGTTGTTGACGCTGACAATCCAGCCTTCGCCACCGAAAGGAGAGCGAACCAAATAGCCAAAAATCACAGCCGGATTCAGAGTGGGGTTCGTGATAATACGCACGTCGCCGCCGCCCGGAGCCCAAGTGTCGTAGACACCGCCGAAGAACATGGCTTTAGCAACCAGCAGCAAGCAGCCGCCACCCAATAAAATCAGGTGATAGCCGATGATGTTGGTCATCTGGTTTTTGTCTTTCCAGTCGTAGCCGAAGAAAGAAGAGTATTCTTCGAGAACTTCGGGGCCGCGAACAGCGTGATAAATGCCGCCCAAACCGAGGACAGCAGATGAAATCAAGTGCAGAACGCCGACTACGAAGAACGGGAAGATATCAATGACTTCACCGCCAGGGCCTACGCCCCAACCCAATGTAGCGACGTGGGGCATCAAGATTAAGCCCTGTTCGTACATGGGTTTTTCTGGGATAAAGTGAGCGACTTCAAACAAAGTCATTGCTCCGGCCCAGAACACGATCAAACCAGCGTGAGCGACGTGTGCGCCCAGCAGTTTGCCTGAGAGATTGATCAAACGAGCGTTGCCTGACCACCAAGCGAATCCGGAGGATTCTTGGTCGCGACCGCTTGCATAGGAATTAGAGAGCGTTACCACGCGGTAGAACCTCCAACGATGTTAGTTTTTGGATTTCGGTTTTTTTGTTCTCCGGGTGACCGCAGGAGCACTGCGTCCACCCGGTGAATAGGAATTTGGATTTCTAGTTTGAATTTAAAAAACATAAATTAAGCTGAAATCCAAATCCTGATTTTTTTAAAGTGCGTTACCGCGAGGCAGAACTTCTTCAGGGAAGATGAAGTTTTCGTGGGGTTGGTCGGTCGGAGCCATCCAAGCACGAATGCCTTCGTTAAGCAGAATGTTCTTAGTGTAGAACGTTTCAAACTCAGGATCTTCAGCAGCGCGCAATTCTTGTGATACGAAGTCGTAGGCGCGCAGGTTTAATGCTAAACCGACGATGCCAATAGAGCTCATCCACAAGCCTGTGACGGGTACGAACAGCATGAAGAAGTGCAACCAACGCTTGTTGGAGAACGCAATTCCGAAGATTTGGCTCCAGAAGCGGTTAGCTGTCACCATTGAGTAGGTTTCTTCAGACTGAGTTGGGTTGAAGGCGCGGAAGGTGTTTGAGCCTTCGCCATCTTCAAACAAGGTGTTTTCTACGGTAGCACCGTGGATAGCGCACAGCAGCGCGCCGCCCAGGATGCCTGCAACGCCCATCATGTGGAAGGGGTTAAGCGTCCAGTTGTGGAAGCCTTGCAGGAAGAGCAGGAAGCGGAAAATTGCTGCGACGCCGAAACTGGGGGCGAAGAACCAGCCTGATTGACCCAAGGGGTAAAGCAGGAACACTGACACAAACACGGCGATGGGGCCGGTGAATGCCAGAGCGTTGTAGGGGCGGATGCCGACTAAACGGGAGATTTCGATTTGACGCAGGCAGAACCCGATCAAGGCGAAAGCGCCGTGGAGGGCGACAAATGCCCACAGGCCGCCGAGTTGGAACCAGCGGGTGAAGTCCCACTGTGCTTCGGGGCCCCACAGGAACAGCAGGGAGTGTCCGAGGCTGTTGGCTGGGGTGGAGACTGCGACGGTGAGGAAGTTGGCTCCTTCGAGGTAGGAGCTTGCCAAACCGTGGGTGTACCAGGATGTGACGAAGGTGGTGCCTGTCAACCAGCCACCGATGGCCATGTAGGCGCAGGGGAATAGCAGGATGCCAGACCAGCCTACGAAGACGAAGCGATCGCGCTTGAGCCAGTCGTCGAGGACATCAAAGATGCCTCTTTCGGTCTGGGCGCGTCCGACTGCGATTGTCATAGCGATAAAATCCTCTTGCTTGTTAAAAGACCAAGGTTTCTAATTAAAGTTAACATAACTATACATTATAAGTTCATTAATTTTCAACTAAAACGCCAAGAGTTGATACAGAATCGCGATCGCCCCATCGCGATCGCCCCAGCGAAGTATGACGCAGAGGTGGGCGAGTTGAATTAAAATTTGGCTTTAAGGCTGTTTACATCTTATGACTGCAAAAACAATGACCTCGATCGATTCTGTCCTGCGCTACGAGGTTTTGGGTTCTCGCCGCTTCAGCAACTTCTGGTGGGGGACGATTGTCACCATTGGAGGGACTGGTTTCCTGCTGTCGGGCATTTCCAGCTACTTGCACGTGAACCTGCTGCCTTTTTCTGACCCGACTCGGCTTGTTTTCATCCCTCAAGGCATCGCGATGGGTTTCTACGGTGTCTGCGGCGTGCTGTTGGCGCTTTACCTGTGGCTGACTATTCTCTGGGATGTCGGTGGCGGATACAATGAGTTCGATCGCCAAACTGGTAACATTCGGATCTTTCGCTGGGGATTTCCCGGCAAAAACCGCAAACTTGATTTTACTTGCAAGACATCGGACGTGCAATCTGTGCGGGTGGACATTAAAGAAGGTCTCAATCCCCGCCGCAGTATTTATCTTAAGCTCAAAGACCGCCGTCAGTTTCCCCTGACTAGAGTCGGACAGCCGATTGCTTTGTCTCAGGTGGAAAATCAAGCTGCCGAATTGGCTAGATTTTTGCAAGTTCCCCTCGAAGGACTGTAGAGATTTTGGATTTTGGATTTTGGATTTTCGATTGTTAATGTCTTGTAGGTGGGACGGGGAGGCGCACAAAATCGATAAATCTAGGGTGCGCCTCGGCGCACCTTACGTCGTTGAGTGAAAGTAGAAAATACAAATGCAAATGCAAATCAAAATTCAGCGGTGGTTGTTCTCAGTTTTAATAATTGGTGCTTTGTTTGTCGGGGGATGCGGTAGTTCCCCTGCTGCGAGCAACTCAACTCCGACACCGAATCCGGCGTCTGGTGAAAACATTTCTTTGTCTCCACCCCCTTCTGAGCCTGCATCTGGTGCTGTTGTGGCGGCATCTGAGCAATTTAATAATTTACCGCGCTTGACCCAAAAAGCAACGGTGGTGATGACGGTTAAAGGTGCTCCAATTACGATCGAACTCGACGGCACAAATGCCCCAATTACTGCGGGCAATTTTGTCGATTTGGTTCAGAAGGGAGTCTACGACGGGCTGGTATTTCACCGAGTTGTGCGGGAACCTCAGCCTTTTGTGGTTCAGGGCGGCGACCCTCAGGGTAAAGACCCTAAATTCCCTACGGCGCGACTGGGAACTGGGGGTTTTATTGACCCGAAAACATCTGTCGAACGCAGGATTCCTCTGGAAATTAAGGCTAAAGGTGCACCGAACCCGACTTACAGCCAAACGCTAGAACAAGCTGGGATTTCTCAGAAACCCGTGTTGCTTCACAGTCGCGGGGCTGTGGCTATGGCTCGATCGCAGAGCCCTGATTCGGCTTCTTCTCAGTTTTACTTTACTCTGAGCGATGTACCCTTTTTGGATGGTAGCTATGCGGTTTTTGGCTACGTGAAGCAAGGGATGGATGTTGTGGATAAAATTCAAGCGGGCGATCGCATTGAGAAGGCTACTGTTACTCAGGGTTTGGAAAATTTTAAGGCTGTTAATTAGTCAGTTGACAGTTGACAGTTGACAGTTGACAGTTGACAGTTGACAGTTGACAGTTGACAGTTGACAGTTGACAGTTGACAGTTGACAGTTGACAGTTGACAGTTGACAGTTGACAGTTGACAGTTGACAGTAGTCATTAATGAATGGATGGATGTTGTTGTTACTGGAATTGGTGTTGTTTCAGCTTTGGGTACTCTGGAAAAGAGCTGGAAAAGATTGTTGGCTGGGGATTCGGGGATTCGGCAACATCAACCTTTTTTAGAAATTGAACCGCTACCTTTGGCTTTGGTTGGCAAAAAACCTGCTGATTTAATAACTTTAATTCGGCA
Source organism: Microcoleus sp. bin38.metabat.b11b12b14.051 (assembly GCF_013299165.1). Classification (NCBI taxonomy): domain Bacteria; kingdom Bacillati; phylum Cyanobacteriota; class Cyanophyceae; order Oscillatoriales; family Microcoleaceae; genus Microcoleus; species Microcoleus sp. bin38.metabat.b11b12b14.051. The sequence goes on along the minus strand of NZ_JAAFKD010000008.1, from coordinate 158,255 downwards.
GGTTTTGGCTGATGCTTTGCAAGATGCTAATTTGACTTTGCCTTTGCCTGATTGCGGAATTGCGATCGGTTCTAGTCGCGGCTTTCAAGGAAATTTGGAACTGTTGCTAAGAGATGGGGACATGGGGAGAGGCGGAGAATTGCGGGACGATCGATTACCGATTACCGATTCCCAATTCCCAATTACTAATTCCCGATTTGTGGATTTTTTGCCTCACATGGGGGCGATCGCGGCGGCGAGGGCTATTGGCTCTACAGGGCCTGTGCTGGCGCCGATGGCTGCTTGTGCTACGGGCTTACAGTCGATCGCCCGCGCTGTTGATTTAATCCGCACTGGCCAGTGTCAGCGGGCGATCGCAGGTGCTGTAGAAGCTCCCATTACACCCTTGACTGTGGCTGGATTTAACCGGATGGGTGCTTTGGCAAACACTGGCTGCTATCCGTTTGACGAACATCGGGAAGGCTTTGTTCTCGGCGAAGGCGGGGCTTTATTTGTATTAGAATCTACCGACTTGGCAAGGCGCCGGGGTGCTAAAATTTACGGTCTAATTTCCGGTTTTGGGTTGACAAATGATGCTTGTCATGCTAATGCGCCGGAGTTGGGCGGGAAAAGTGCGATCGCAGCGGTAAATCAATGTTTGAAACGCAGCAATTTAGCGGCGGTTGATATAGATTTTATTCACGCTCACGGTACTGCAACTGAGTTAAATGACCGACATGAAGCGCTGTTAATTCAGAAATTGTTTGGCCCCTCTGTGGCTGTTAGTTCGACTAAGGGGGCTACTGGTCATACTTTGGGGGCTTCGGGAGCTTTGGGCGCGGCTTTTTGTTTGATGGGTATTCAATCCCAGATGCTGCCACCGGGCGCTGGCATGAAAAAACCGGAGTTTGATTTGGATTTTGTTCGCTCGGCGCGATCGACTGTTGTGAAAAATGCGGTTTGTTTGAGTTTTGGCTTTGGCGGGCAGAATGCTGCGATTGTCTTATCGGGCGATCGCTAATTAATTTTTGGCCGTGCCAGTCGATCGGCATTTAAATCGCATTCTCTATGTTACAGATAAAATCTGGTGGGGCGTCCCAGAGGGCGATCGCAAATCCAGTTTTAATTTGACAGACAGTATCATATTTAGGTATTTTAGTCAATTCAGTGATAATTTTGGTGAAATTGGTGCGGATGCACCCGTTTGGCTCTGCATCCGGCGGGTAACACTTCCCTCACAACCGCGTGCCAGAACATCGAGGCAGATCCAAGCAGTATTGTATTTTATTCCAGCACCGATGCCGATCGGCGAAGATATAAGAAAGAAATTGTTTCAATTAAGCCTCAGGTATTTTCACATGGATCTGGCATCTCATCGATTTATGTCTTATTTTGAACCTCCGCAAGCTGCTCACCTGTGCGAAATAGCTGTCTTGGAGACTTTTGCTGAGGAAACGCTGGTTTTTGAAGAAGGACAAACAGCGGATTTTTTATATCTAGTTTTAGAAGGTGAAGTCGAGTTTAGCAAGCGGGTTGAAAATAATAAATATCAAACTATTGCTGTCGCCAAACCAGACGATTTTTTTGGCGAACTCGGAGTTTTAGACGGAGAGCCGCGCAGTGCTAGAGCTGTGGCAGTTGGTGGCTCGACTTTAGCAAAATTAGGTCGCGAAGAGCTAATAGCAACTCTCGAACTTGCTAAAGGCAGTTCCGTACTGCAAATGTTTAGTTTCATTATTAAAAATTTGCGGTCTACTACGGATCAATATGTTGACCAGTTCGTACACAAACAAAAAATGGTTTTAGTAGGAGAAATGGTCAGTACAATTATTCACGATTTTAAAAGTCCTTTTACTGGCATTAAACTCTCCAGCGAAATGCTCAAAGAAATGCACCCTGATGAAGAAACTCAGGAGTGGTGCGAACTTATTCAATTGCAGGTGCAGCGAATGTTGGGAATGGCTGAAGAAGTATTGGAGTTTTCGCGTGGCAACTCGGCATTAAATAAAAAACCTGTTAATCTCCTCCAAACATTGAATCAGTTTGAAAAGTTGAACAGAGTTTATTTTGAGGCGGCAAAAGTAGATTTGGTGCTGCGCGCAACAGAAGTAATAGTGGAAGCGGACGAAAATAAGATATTGCGGGTTTTGCAAAATTTAGTTGGAAATGCTGTTGAAGCTTTTGGCGGGCGTGGAGGTAGGGTTGAGATTGCTATTGGACAAAGCGAGGAGTGGGCAGAAATTAGTATTTACGATAACGGCCCGGGCATTCCGCAGGCAATTAAGGAAAAGTTATTTGAACCTTTTGTGACTTATGGAAAGCGCACTGGCACGGGTTTGGGAACGGCGATTGCTAAGTCTATCGTTGATGCTCATAAAGGGCAAATTAGTTATGAGTCGGAGAACAAAAAAGGGACAACTTTTTACATACGACTGCCGAAATCATAACTGATAAGAGTGTTTTCATTAGGTGCGTTGACAGCTTTATTCAGTTGACAGTTGACAGTTGACAGTTGACAGAAGAGCGCGCTCGCGACTTGCCCCGAGCGAAGTCGAGGGGAGTCGAAGAGTTGACAGGTGACAGTTGATGGTTGACCTCTATCTAGAACCAGGAGGATTGGAGTAATGAATCTTCTGATTTTAATTTATCCCTATCAGGCAATACGGTTCACTTAAGATTGTCCGCAGCGAGGAAGGCTCTTCGCAGCGATATTTTATGAAATCAAACGAGCGAGTTTATTTTTGATACTGTGTTACCCCCAATGCGGTCTTAATTGAACTGTATTGCCCTATAAAGGACGGGCTTTAAACAAATTATTTATGGTAAATCTCAATAAGCGGTGCAACACTTAATACCATGCGTGACAAATTGTTGCTAGCATTAAGCATAGATAAATTATCGGTCACGATCGTAAATTGCCGGATACGGCAGTGTCCAAAGCCTTGTCAACAATCGCCCTCAGGCGATGATAAATCTTGTTCTTAGTCAAGTTTCTCACCCCCTCGCATCCCCCTTGCTAAGAAGGACGAAAGAAAATATTCTTGTCCCCCCCCTTAACAAGGGGGGGGGCTAGGGGCCCTAATTACTAAATAGCAATCTCTAACGACGTTTGACATTAAGTTGACACGGCTTTGGGCGAAGCGTAGCGGAGGGAGTGCCTAATTCCCTACAGATAAAAACCTCTAATTTATTTTTTGTAGCAACGTTTTCTCACGGTTAGTATAAATTGTATCTTTTGCGGAAAGTCTGAGGAAAATTCCACCACAATGAGATTATTTGTGCAGGTGCAAATTAAACGCATATCGAGCTGGCTAGACTTATACTATAGCCTTTCTCACTCATGTGAGGTACAGGTTCTGATTTTAGATTTTAGATTTTAGATTTTAGATTGGGGGATTGAGGGATTGAGGGATTAATTGGTTAATACCTCATCTTTCTGAGAACTGCTATATTAATTATTAATTGAGAGGTAAACCGCAGGCAAAGGCTGATTGACACAGGTAGATTTCCTGAATGGATCTCCCATAAATAGCAATTAAACTTTACTATGTAACAGCGCCAAATCTAGTATAATTGGATTAACGAACTGCTAAGAATCAGATGCCAGTTACTATTCAAACCTTACCCGCAGAGGTGATCGATTTAATTGCCGCAGGCGAAGTGATTGACTCGATCGCCGCTGCGGTACGAGAATTAGTTGAAAATTCTCTAGATGCTGGTGCAACTCGCATCGTTGTGTCTGTTTGGCCCGAACAGTGGCGGGTGCAAGTTGCTGATAACGGTACGGGAATGGATCTGGAAAATTTGCAGCAGGCGGCTTCCCCTCACAGTACGAGCAAAATTACCACGGAAGCAGACTTGTACAAAATTGCTACTTTGGGATTTCGCGGGGAAGCTTTGCACAGTTTGGCTCAATTGGGATGTTTGGAAGTTTTGAGCCGATCGAACGATCTGGGATTGGGCGATTTTTGGGAAAATCGAGAGTCTGTGCAAACCCCCCCCAGCCCCCCCTTGTTAAGGGGGGGAGTAGTTGAAAATTCATCGTTTAACAAGGGGGGAGCCCAAAATGCTCGATCGGGCTGGCGGGTGGTTTACAACAAGGCGGGCGTTGCTGTGGATGTGGAAACAGCGGCGATCGCTCCGGGTACGGTAGTCACTGTTGCTGATTTGTTTGGCAATTGGCCTGTGCGCCGCACGTTTTTGACGCCGGCACAGCAAATGCGATCGATCCAATCAATTATTCAACAAATAGCTATTTGTCACCCCCACGTTAATTGGCAGTTGCGTCAAGGAAATACGCCTTGTTTTTACGTAACTCCAGGCACTACAGCAGAACAGATTTTACCTCAATTAGTGCGCGGAGTACGAGCCAGCGATTTGCAGTATTTAAAGTTAGATTTGCCGGGGATTGCTGAAAATCAGAAATCACCAAGTTTGGTGCAAGAAACTCAACTTGTGGGAGCTACAATCCCCCAAACTTATCAATTGCCAGTAGTTGCTAAGGCCAAATTACCTGTTAGCAATTCTCAGTCTTGTGAATTGGTAATTGGCTTGCCCGATCGCTGTCACCGCAGGCGGCCGGATTGGGTGAAGGTGGCGGTAAACCGGCGGGTTGTGCGATCGCCCGAATTAGAGCAAACTATTCTCAGCGCCTTCGCCCGCACTTGTCCGCGCGATCGCTATCCCGTGTGTTTTGTCCACCTGCAAATCTCTCCCGCGGAAATCGACTGGAACCGCCACCCGGCTAAAGTGGAAATTTACCTGCAAGATCCGAGTTTTTGGCAAGCACAAGTTAGCGCGGCAATCGATCGGGCTTTGCACCTCAACGATGAAGTTTTGTCAGATGCTTCAATTCCCGATCGCGTCGGCCAATTGCTAAAAGCATCGGAACAGAAAAGCGCTTACAGTGTCGGGCTTTCGGCTCCACAGAACGATGGCGGCGGTGAACGAGCAAAAAATCGTAAAATAGGATTGATGGAATTGAGGGCGATCGCTCAAATTCACAATACTTACATCGTAGCGGAACATTCCAGCGGAATGTGGTTAGTAGAACAGCACATCGCTCACGAGCGCGTTTTGTACGAGCAACTGTGCGCGGCTTGGCAGCTAAAATGTCTAGAAAAACCCGTGATTCTGAGTCAACTATCGGCGCTGCAAATTGAGAATTTATCCCGCTTGGGTTTGGAAGTAGAAACTTTTGGCGAACAGCTATGGGCGGCGCGCCAAGTGCCGGAATTGTTAGCCTCGCGAGATGACTGTGCGGATGCGCTTTTTGAACTCAGTAAAGTCGCAGATTTGCAAGCAGCTCAAGTAGCGACTGCTTGTCGCAGCGCTATTCGCAACGGTACTCCTTTAAGTCTTTTGCAAATGCAAAATTTGCTGGATCAATGGCAGCAAACTCGCAATCCGCGGACTTGTCCCCACGGGCGCCCCATCTATTTTGCTTTAGAAGAATCGACTCTGGCTCGTATTTTCCGGCGCAGTTGGGTGATTGGTAAAAGTCACGGGATTTAATTGCTGTTTGATTGTTCGTTAGTCATGATAATTCAGAGGACTAAAGTCCTCACTACGAACTAATCTTAGTTAGGACATGAGATTATGCCCAGCAGCGTAGGGGGAGCTATACCTTTAGAAATAGATAAACTCTGCTTTCCGAACCTATCTAAAGTTTTGAGTAAAAAGGCAGAGGGGGAAACTACGAATGCAGATTGTAGGGTTTCCTTGCCTGTCGTTGCCAAGTGCGATCGGGCAAGATAGAAGTATAGAAATTTAACGGCTGGTGTTCGCCTGCCCTACACAAAATGAACTCACAACTAGAACAACAAGCAACAATCATCCAAGACAACACAGCAGCAGAGGCAGCCAACCCAACAGTTGAAACTCCTTTATTCACCTCAGAATTTGTAACAGAGGAGAAAGTTAGAGTGGAAGAATTTAAAATTAGCGCCGACAGTTTAATTGGTAAAGTCAAAGAATTAATCCTGCAAGGAAAACTCCGCCGCCTCGTCATCAAAAACCCCCAAGGGCGGATTTTAGCAGACATTCCCCTGATGGCCGGATTGGTAGGTGGGGTTGCAGGGGCTGTGGTATTTCCCATTGCTGCTGTACTGGCGACAGTTGGGGCAGTAGTGGCTCATTTGACTGTGGTTATCGAGCGGAAAGAGTAGTCATTTGTCATTTGTCATTGGTCATTTGTCATTGGTCATTGGTCATTTGTCATTTGTCATCTAATATCAAATCCCGTAACATCGGAAATACTCTCGTTACCAGGAAGAGGCTGTTAACGCATATCTAGAAGCTCTGCTTCGCTGTTTCGAGTCTCATTTTACCGGAGGCAGAGCCTCTTGGTATTCATTTCCAGGCAGAGCCTGAAAACGAGGAAACGATATAATTTGTCATTGCGAGCGAAGCGAAGCAATCCCAGAGTTGGCGATTGCTTCGCTTTCGCTTGTAATGGCATTACTCTCGTTACTAGCCTCTGCCTGGTAACGCATATAATCGAGGAAACAATATAATTTGTCATTGCGAGCGAAGCGAAGCAATCCCAGAGTTGGCGATTGCTTCGCTTTCGCTTGTAATGGCATTACTCTCGTTACTAGCCTCTGCCTGGTAACGCATATAATCGAGGAAACAATATAATTTGTCATTGCGAGCGAAGCGAAGCAATCCCAGAGTTGGCGATTGCTTCGCTTTCGCTTGTAATGGCATTACTCTCGTTACTAGCCTCTGCCTGGTAACGCATATAATCGAGGAAACAATATAATTTGTCATTGCGAGTGAAGCGAAGCAATCCCAGAGTTGGCGATTGCTTCGCTTTCGCTTGTAATGGCATTACTCTCGTTACTAGCCTCTGCCTGGTAACGCATATAATCGAGGAAGAGCCTCGGTATTTCTAGTCTCATTTTACCCTAGGCAGAGTCTGAAAAAGAGAAATGCTCAACAGCTTAATTCGAGGCTTTGGCTGAAGGCCGATCTAAATAATTGTAGACAATCCGCGAAATTCTGCCCACAAAATCTCTGACAATCGGATCGTTGTAAGGACGTTTGACAAAAATTGCGGCTAAATAACGCTTGCCATTTGGCATATCAATTATGCCTGCATCGCCAACCACAAAACCGATATCTCCGGTTTTGTCAGCAATCACGGCTCCTCGTCCCAAACCCGAAGGCAATAATGTTCTAGTTGTGGTATTCCGCAATAATTCTAAAGCTTGTTCTCGACTAGATTCGGAAAGTAATTTATCGCGAGACAGCATTGACAGCAATTTTACCATGTCTACAGAACTTGTGGTATTTGTACCTTGAAAATCGCCGAGCCAATTGCGAATTCTGGTATCAGTTAATCCCCAAGTGCGAAAACGCTCGTTGAGTTTAGCAATTCCCCCCAAACGTTCGATAATCATGTTTGTGGCTGTGTTGTCGCTGATGGTAATCATTTTATCTACGGTTTCTCTGATGCTAAACCGAGTGTTATCTGGTTCGTCTTGCATGGTTCCAGAACCGCTGGCTACTAAGTCTGACTTCATAACTAATGTTTCGTCGAGGCTAACTTTGCCTGCGTCTACATCTTGATAAAATGCCATGAGGATTGGCAGTTTGATTGTACTCGCGGCCGGAAATACTCGATCGCCTTTGATATCCAAATATTCTCCTGTATCTAAATCCAGAAAGAACATTCCGGCGCTGAGGGACTTGTATTGTGCGATCGCACTTTCGACTTGTGGCTTAATGGCGCTCATTTCCGAACCCGCCCGCATCGCTAAATCAGCAGCAGAGTTTCTGGGAGTTGCGTCAGCAACAGTTAAGGGAACTTGAGCGGATTTTTGTTCTACTTGGGTAATAGCTACTGGTGGCAAAGACTCGTTTGCTGCTAGTTGCTCGGGATTTGGTAACTGAAATGACCAGCGAGTGGCAGATTCTCTAATTACTCGGACTTTTTGCGGGTCTAATTTATAACCGGGAGTTAATTGTATCACTAACCTGGCGGTTTCGCTATCAAATTGCCCGACTCTAATTTCTTGGATAGCTGAGTTGTAATTTTGAGGACTTTCGGGATATTCTAAGACTATTCCCGGCAAGTCAATTACTAGGCGGGTGGGATTGGCGATCAGTTTAACTTCTGGTTCGACTCCTGAATCTGTGGTTAAATTCAGTTGATTTTGGCGGGTGTCGAAGTGCCAGGATGTGAGTGTGTCAGATTTGGCAGGTAGGGCGATCGACAAAACACTAATTAAAGCCGGCAACAGCCATTGCAGTTTTGGAGTCATGTGTGAGGAGTAAGAGTTGAACGGCTGCAACGAGAAAGCGGTTGAAAGCTTTGTTTCAACTGCTTTCGAGGCAAACCACCTAGCATCATACAGTCAACTCTTGCCCGCACCCGTAATTTTTATTATTTTATTTGAGAATATTAGGTTTCCGGGAATCATATCGCATCCGGTTATATGACACCTGTTTATTCTCGTCTCGCGTAGGTACGAAACTTGATTCAGTCACGAATTATTGTTTCCTGGGCGCGCATTGTATTTGGTTTAGAGTACAAATTCTAGTTGTGCGATCGCCCGATTTCTCGCATCTTCGATAGAGTCGATCGCACTTTCGGCAAAAACTTTGGTTTGAGCAACAAATCGGCGATCGCTCAAATGGTCGTAAGCTTCCCAATTACCGCTAACTTCGCGATCCTGCCACAGAAACCAGCCGCGGTAGATTTCCCCGCTATCAATATCATCGCACAGCACCAGCCAATCATCGCCCGTGAGAGCGCTGTTATCTAACGCCACCAATTCAACCCATGCAAGTGCAGTGCAGGCATCGATCGCATCAGCATCAGCTAAATGACATTCTATAGCGGCAGGTTGCGGCGAGCAAAGTGTAGATTTCATAACTTCTCCTTAATGAAATGAATGAATTTCTCTATTTATGCAACTGATGGGGGACAGCAATTGGAAAAATGGTGTTCTGATGAATTGTGGGTTGGTCAAATTTACCAGCGGCCGATGCTTCTGTTAAATTATTAAGTGTATTAATTGTCACAATTGAAGCAGTTCCTAAGGCGGCCATAGCCAATCGGTGTAAGATTTTGTTCATGGTGATGCTCCTGTGTTTTGCTTGATGTATCTACTTTAAAAAATTAAGCGGCGATTAGCAGGGGAGATTGGGGAGTTAAGAAAACTTTCTTCTCTTGAAATATATTCACAGGGCGAAGGCGTTATCAGGAAAGAGTTTGAGGAATCGATCGCCCAAAACCCCGGGCGTAGTAAAATTACTTAAATTCCGGCTGGGTGACTATCTTCCTTAAAATCCTTTAAAATAAGGACTTAAGGCGTTAAACTTCCTAGATTCCTTCCCATTTCAGTGCAACAGAAGTGCTCAAGTCAAAACGCGATCGCGGTCGAATTCTCACAGCCCCGGGCTTAAAGAAACTTAACGAAGCGCTGCAAGAATGGTCAGACCGATATAACATTAGAGGAACTCTCACGGAAATCGAGGCCGAGTGTGGCGTCGGTGCGGATACTGTCAGCAAAATTAAGCAAGGTAGAGAAGGTGCTGATTTAAGCAAGATTCGTCAATTGTTCGCGGCTTTTGAGCTGACTCTGGCGAATGGCGACCACCGATCGGCTAAACTAGACGATGCCGAAGATATCGGCGAGTCGGACAATTTACCCGCAGCAGGGGAAACAGCCACAAGCAGCAGGAGTGTTAAAGTATTTGTCAGTTATCGCAGCGCCGAACCCGATCGCGAATTGGGAAAACAGTTAGAAATGGCATTAAGCGCGATCGGTCATACAGTCTTTACCGCCGAAAATAACATTAGATTAGGAGATAATTGGTTAGATCGCATTAACTATTTCCTCAAAGAATGCGATTACTTGCTGTTGCTACTGCCGCCGGGAGGCAGCCAAAGCGAACTGCTGACATATCAAGTCCAGCAAGCAAAAGAACTGCAAGATTCCCGTCTCGAAAAAAAACCAATAATTTTACCGATTCGCGTCGGCTTTGGGCTAAACGCGCCCCTAAACCACGATTTGCGCGGCTACCTGTACCGCATTGAACAGAGGGCATGGCAAACCAGCGCGGACACTCCAATTTTGATCGAAGAAGTGCTAAAGTTGCTAGCAGAAACTCCCGGAACAGTCAAAGAACAACCAGAAGATTTTAGTCCAAACCAAGTATTAGAAATTAGCAGCGACGAAATACCGCAACCCGCCGCCGAACCAGAATTACCGGGAGGACAAGTCGATGTCGCCTCTCAATTTTATGTAGAACGTTCGCCCATCGAAGAACGCTGCTATCAAACAATTGTACAGCCCAGCGCCTTAATTAGAATCAAAGCACCAAGACAAATGGGCAAAACATCTTTGATGGCAAAAATTTTGCATCACGGCAGCCGTCAAGGTTATTGCACAGTGCCGCTAACTTTTCAGTTAGTAGATAAAGCCGTATTCGCCAACTTAGATAAATTCTTAAAATGGTTTTGCGCTTACGTCGGGCGCGAGTTGCACTTAGCAAATCAATTAGACGATTACTGGGACGATATTTTCGGCAGCAAAGTCAACTGCAAAGATTACTTCGAGAAATACATTTTACCACAAATCGACAGTCCTTTAATTTTAGGATTAGACGAGATCGATCGCGTTTTCCAATATCCCGACATAGCCGAAGACTTTTTAGGACTGCTGCGGGCGTGGCACGAAGAATCGAAGCGGCGCGACATCTGGAAAAAATTACGACTAATTGTAGTTCACTCCACCGAAGTATACATCCCGATGAACATCAATCAATCGCCTTTCAATGTCGGCTTACCCGTAGACTTGCCGGAATTCAACCACCAGCAAATCCAAGATTTAGCAGCGCGCCACAATTTACAGTGGGCGGATGCGGAAGTTGAGCAACTGATGGCAATAGTCGGCGGTCATCCGTATTTAGTGCGAGTTGCACTATATCACATTTCGCGATCGGATTTGACCCTCGATGAATTAAAAGAAAATGCTACCAGCGATGCCGGAATTTATAACGATCACCTGCGCCGCCAACTGTGGAATTTAGAAGAATATCCAGAATTAGCCCAAGGAATGAGAGAAATTGCAGCAGCAGATTCTCCGGTGCAATTAAAAGCAATGCAGGCATTTAAATTAGATAGCTTGGGATTAGTGAAATTGCAGGGAAATGAATGTGTGCCGAGATGCGAACTGTATCGACAATATTTTCGATCGCACTTGAGTCAAATTGCATAATCAACCTGTTGGATAAATCTTATACCCGAGTGCCAAATTAACTGTGACGCTGCTCAAAGCCCATCCCACACTTCTTCTTTCTTGTGGGATGGGCTTTGAGCAGCGTCCCAAAAATTGATTGAAAAACTTGTTTGTAAAATCTTGTTTATTGTCTAAAGTAGTCAAACCCGATTTAGTGTAAAATCCAGTCAAACACTAGAAAAAACTTAAACTAAACCCAGCCCATGAACGATATATTTTTGATAACCTCCGATAATTGGCTAGATTGGATAACCGTGTTTTGCTATCTCGGCTTGACTGTTTTCATTATGTGGCGCATTATGGCGGCAAATTAGATTTTATATCATGTCCGGTCGCTTACCATAACAATCATAGTTCGTAGTGCGTCCTGGCGTCCGCAGCAGGAGAGCGGACGCCAGGACGCACTACGAACCTTACTTATTGCATTCACATGAATAATGCTGCTGTGAAATTACCTGCTTCTTCCTTTCTTACTTCGCGTCCTTAGCGCCTTCGCGGTTCGTTTTCCGATCTAAAAACTTCGCTTCCAACTTTCGCAAAATAGGAATATTTGCCAACTGTTCCGCCCGCAATTTATCCCAGTTTAATCCCGTTGGACGCGGATAAATTGTATTAGTTGCAATTACCTCATCGGGAGTCACAACCCAATCCAGCGGCCAATCGTGAGCTTGCATTGGCAAGCGCGAATCTGCCACAATTTGCAAAGAATGCACTGTTGTGACAATCGGACTATCAGTTTTTACTAATCCAAATTCCGCCAGCATCGCCAGTTCCAAATCAGCAAATCCTGCACCTTTTCCAGTGCGTCCCCCGTCGCGAGTTACCGCTACACAACCGACTATTACTAAGTCAATTGGCTGCATTTCTGCAAAACTCACTAACCGCCCGCACTTGACTGCTGTTTTGGCGATCGCAGCTTCGGCTAGCGGGATGTTGCGGCTGTGCAATTCCTCTGCGGTTAATTCGACAAAACAGCGCCGATCAGTTAATCTTGGAACAGCCATATACAAGCGTTTCCCGTCTTGCAAAGCGCGCAGTCGCACGGGAATTTGCGGCGAATCTGGGTTGCACTTGATTGCTATTGCTTGTTTCCAAATTGGTAATTTTGTCAGAAGTTCGGCAGCTTTTTCTGCACCGACAAAATTGGGGATGTGTCCGAATGGATCACCAATTGATGCGTTATTTTGTTTTAGAGATGACCAAATTTCTGCTCTTAATTGGTCTTTGTCGTGATGGTGGCCACTCCACTCGGTATTCATAGCTTGCCGAATTTCATAAAAAGGATAGCGCGTGGGCTAAGAAACCCGGTTTCTAGGAGTCTTTTCGCGGGTTACGAAAAATCTACAAAGAAACCGGGTTTCTGGGGCGATAGTGCGATCGACTGAACATTTATTTTCGCCAGCTAAGAAGCTGATTTGTTCACTTTATTATACAATCAAATTAGCGATCGCACTACAGACTGATTTTATCTGCAAAAACTAGGTAATGAGCGCAAATCCCCAACCATCATACTATCAAGTCGGCGGCAGTCTCACCAATAATGCTCCGAATTACGTGAAGCGTCAAGCAGATGACGACTTCTATAACGGATTGAAGGCGGGGGAATTTTGCTATGTTTTGAATTCGCGGCAAATGGGCAAGTCTAGCTTGCAGGTGCGGACAATTCAACGGCTCAGACATCAGGGAATTGCTTGTGCTGCGATCGACATTTCGGAAATCGGCAACCGCGGCGTGACTCCCGAACAGTGGTATGCTGGGTTACTTCGCATTCTCGAAAATAACTTTAATCTGTCGGATGTTGTCAACGTGCGGACTTGGTGGCGCGATCGCAATTTTTTAACTCCGGTGCAAAGATTGAGCGAATTCATCGAAACCGTACTGTTAGCTAATATTCGCAGCAATATTGTCATTTTTATCGACGAAATCGACAGCATTCTCGCCCTGGATTTCCCCGCTGATGATTTCCTAGCCCTAATTCGATCGTGCTACAACAAGCGCGCCAATAACTCAGAGTTCGATCGGCTGACGTGGGCACTCCTAGGCGTAGCATCGCCGGCGGATCTGTGCCGCGACAAGAATTTGGTTAGCAACACGCCTTTTAATATCGGCAGGGCGATCGAATTAACTGGTTTTGACGAAACAGAAGCTCAACCCCTAGCAGCGGGGTTGGCAGAGATTACAGACCGCTCTGCTGATGTTTTGAGAGAGGTTTTGTATTGGACTGGCGGGCAACCTTTTTTGACTCAAAAGCTGTGCAAACTCTTAATTGAAAATGCACCCCCCCCAGCCCCCCCTTGTCAAGGGGGGGAGCAAGATTTGATTCACACCCCTTGTCAAGGGGGGGAGCAAGATTTGATTCACAATCTTTGTCAAGGGGGGGAGGAAGATAGGATTCAAAATCCCCAAGCTTGGGTTGAGGAAGTGGTACGGTTGAAGATTGTGGAGCATTGGGAATCTCAGGATGTGCCCGAACATTTGTCTACAATTCGCGATCGGCTTTTGGGAGAAAACCAGCGGATTATCAGAAGACTGGGATTGTACCAACAAGTTTTACAGCAAATTGAAATTGTCCCCGATGGTAGTGCGGAACAAATGGAATTGCGATTGAGTGGATTGATCGTCAAACGCCGGGAAAAACTGACAATTTCTAATCCTATTTATCAAGCTGTATTTAACCAAGAGTTAATCGCAAAAAAATTAGAAAAACTCTCGCCTTACTCGGAAGCAATCAAAGTTTGGTTAAATTCTAACTCTCAAGATAATTCCCAACTGTTGCGAGGGGAAGATTTGCAGTCAGCCTTAGTTTGGGCGGCAGATAAAAGTTTGAGAAACGAAGACTTTCAATTTTTGACAGCCAGCCAAAAACAGATTCTCAGCCACCAAAATCAACTGCTGCTTGCAGCTACACTAGAAACCCAAAAAGCGGCGCGCGATGCCGAAACAGCTTTGAGTGAAGCTGGCGCAGCCAAGCAAAAAGCCCAACAGTGGATCGGCATTGGTTCGGCGGTACTCGCAGGATCGTTGGTTGGGGCGATCGGTTTTTCAACTCTCGCTTACCAGCGGTTCAAACTCGCACAAGCAAGCATTGAAATCGAACAAAATGGCAGCGATGCTTTACTGTTGGCAGTATCTCAAAAAACCGAAAATACCGAAGCTTTATCCGAAGCATTGCTCAGGGCGATCGCCTCAGGTAAAAAATTAAAAAATATAGTTAAAAATACAACCCATCTCGAACAATATCCTGCAACTAGACCGCTGTTAGCCCTACAATTTATCCTTGATAAAATCAGCAAAAAACCACAAATAAAAGCCCTCTCATTTCCGCAGCAAAGAAAGATGAATATACCCGCTCATGCAGGTGCTGTTACCAGCGTCAGCTTTAGCCCGGATGGTAAAATCTTGGCAACCGCAGGCATAGACGATAAAGTTAAGATTTGGAATTTTTCTGGGCAGAAAGTTGCTGAATGGAAAGCTTTACAACAGTCAGTAAACATGGTTAGCTTTAGCCCTGACGGTCAATTTTTAGCGACTGCCGGCAGGGACAGTACAGTTAAATTATGGAATTTATCAGGTAAAAATCTTTCAAAATTGCCAGGAATTAAAGGCTCTGTTACCAGCATCAGTTTTAGTCCGGAAGGCAAGTTGTTAGCGGCAGCAGGAATAGACACCATGGCTGCAATTTGGAAAGTGTCACAACTGCCAAAGTTAATATCGTATAGTGTTAAATTGCCCAATCACAACGGTTTAGTGATCGGCATAAATTTTAGCCCTGATGGCAAATTTTTAACAACTTTAGATAGCCAATCTACCGTCAGAATTTGGGATTTATCTGGACAACTCAAAAAAACACTCCCAGTTCAAGCAATTGGTATCAGTTTCAGTGCAGACAAACAGCAGTATCGCTTTGCCACAGTAACATTAAATGGCAGAGTTGGGCTGTGGAATCTGTCAGGAAAACAATTAGTTAGTGAATTTGACACCTTGCATTTAGATGCGAAATCAATTAGTTTTAGTCCCGACGGAGAACGGCTGGCTACTGTGGGAATTGACAAGACTGTGCGGCTGTGGAATTTAGCGGGGCGGCAGGTTGCTCAATTTGAGTTTGAGGAGAATGTTGTTAGTGTCGCCTGGAGTGGAGATGGAAAGCAAATTGCTGTAGCTGGAAGTAACGGCACTGTTTGGCTGAGACAGGTTGAAGGGTTGGCAGAATTGCTGAAGCAAAGCTGCAATTTTCTTAGCAATCAACCGGAGTATTTGAGAAGGGTTTCTACTATTTGTCAGTAGTAAAAAACCCGGGAAAATACGGATACGGCAATGCCGTTTCCCTACCGATGGATTTTTTTTGTCCTGGTTTGTAGTGTGTGCGGTGCGTCGCTATGAGATTGTCGCTTTTAATCAAATTTTGCAACGGGCAAGATGCCCGTTCCACAGAAAAGAAATTTTGTGGAACGGGCCGAAGAGCCCGTTCCTAGCTATTTTTGCCACATCTATTATGGTTTGTATGGTGTGTGCGGTGCGTCGCTATGAGATTGTCGCTCTTTTTTTTGGGGATTATCGATGGCGACACACCCTACAAATACTATCAACTGTCAACTGTCAACTGTCAACTGTCAACTGTTTAATTTACTTGAACAGGCGAAGTATTTAGATTAGGATTTTTGACTCTTCGTAAGAGTTCTTGTCGGGCTTGTTCGGGATTTTGCCCTCTAGGTACTTGATATAATAATCTACAGGAACCGTCTTGAGGATTAGCTGCACAAATAATTTGTTGACCGCTGCCAGAGGCACCTGCTGTGACTGTATTGTCCCAGCTTCCTTGGGATTGTGAGTTGTTGAGAATTCCCGAGACTCGTGTGCAGCGAGTAATTGTGTCTTCTCCGGATTCATTAAAATAGTTGTCCGCCAGCCACAGAATAACCGGAATATTTTTGCCTTGTTGGACAGCAATTGTCGCTGGGCGGCCGCCAGCAGCGCCACAGAAAAATGACGGGGTTTGGGCAAAGGCGGGACTGTTTGCTAAAATCGGCGCTGCGAGGGCAATAATTGACACGCTAAAAACTGACTTTAAGACCCGAAATTTCATGGGCAGTGATAAGCTTTTTAATTTATGGTTACTAATACTCTAAAAAGTTAGACGGCTGCTTGCCGGGAAGATTAGGCATTTAGGGAAAAAAATAAAATTGGTTCTATAAAGTTTTGCCGATCGCCCGTACTGGCCTCATAAGGGGTTAAACTTAGGGAAAAATCCTGTCGCCACACGCACCCAAGGCAGAAATTAGGTGCAGCCACAGGGGCCCGGGCGCGAAGGATAGGGTAAAGGTGCGGTTTTTCACAGTTTTTTGTTGAGCCTTGCCCTGACAGAGGCTGCCCCCCCTAAATTGGAACCTGTGTTAGCATCGATAAAAATCTTCTCTTTAATAATCAACAATGGGCAATGTTCTGGTGCTGAATGCCTCCTACGAACCGCTCAACATCACCAATTGGCGAAGAGCGGTAGTTTTGTTGCTGAAAGGAAAAGCAGAACAGGTAGAACATAACGGGAAATTTATCGCGCCAAACTTCCCGCTACCAACTGTGATCCGACTGCGGCATTACGTCCGAGTTCCCTATAAGGATATTCCGTTGACCCGCCGGAACATCTTGCATCGAGACGCGCACTCTTGTCAATACTGTGGGTATACTGGGGACGATTTGACGCTAGATCACGTGATTCCCCGATCGCGCGGGGGAGGCGACAGTTGGGAAAACCTCGCTACAGCCTGCGTGCGCTGCAATGTCCATAAAGGCAGCCGCACCCCAAAAGAAGCCGGAATGCTGCTGCGCTATCCGCCGAGGAAACCTCACAGCGGTCTTTATTTTGAAGTGACTAAACACGTTAAGAGTGGTATGCACAAAGAATGGCAAAAATATGTAATCGGCCTTTAAACCCCTGTCGCAAGCAAGCGCGGGGGTTTTTTGCGAAAGTTAGGAGTTGGAGGCGGTGCCCAGTCGCCGCGCCCGATAGTCTGGAGTTAAATAGTTAATTTAAACACAGAATTTACGCTCTTAAATCGGGTTTCCCGCCAGCAATCTTATTGGGTATGACACCGCCCCACCTAAAAATAAACCGGGTTTGAGCGCTTTTGGCGCGCCAGTCCTGATAGAATTAGATTGTGAATTTTTAACAATGAAAGAGCACCCTACTACCCATTCTGATGATATGTCTGACGATCGCGAAGCTGAGGTTGACCCCGTTCGCGAGGTTGTACCCGCAGCCAGCACGCCCGGGAAACGGCGCCACAAAGTAGAAGTTGTTTTAGAAGAGAATCGCCCCAGTCTGCGGGAGGAATTGCACGATCGCAAAATCGAGCAATTGCGCCAAATGTTCGATCGACACCGAGGCGATCGCCAGTTAATATTATTACAAGATTTTCCCGACCCCGACGCACTTTCGAGCGCTTGGGCTTACAAATTAATCGCCGAACAGTACGATATTCAATGCGAGATGATCTACGCCGGCGCCCTCAGCCACCAAGAAAATATTGCTTTAGTTAGATTAACCGGATTACCGTTGCAGCGCTGGACGCTGGAAACGACAAAAACGAAGGATTTGTCGGTGTATCAGGGCTGTGTTTTTATTGACAACCAAGGCACGACTTGTAACTTAACTGAGTTTATTTTAGGGGCTGGAGTGCCGATCGCAGCAGTGATCGATCACCACAGTTTGCAGGGGGAAATCAACGCAGAATTTACGCATTTGCGCCCGGATATCCGCGCTACAGCCACGATTTTTACCGAATATTTGCAGGCCGGAATGCTAACTCTCGACAGCAGTATCAGCCAGCACGTCAAGTGCGCTACAGCTTTGATGCACGGTTTGCGATCGGATACCAACGCCCTCAGACAAGCTCAGGAGGAGGATTTTTTAGCTGCGGCTTATTTGAGCCGATTTTATGACCCGCAGTTGCTGAATGCGGTGTTACAGTCGTCTCGTTCTAAATGGGTGATGGATGCGATCGAGCGATCGCTCAAACACCGCATCGTCCAGAACAATTTCTCGATCGCGGGCATCGGCTACCTCCGTTATGACGATCGCGATTCCATTCCCCAAGCAGCGGACTTTCTAGTAACAGAAGAGAACGTACACACAGCAGTTGTTTACGCCATTGTTCACGACAAAGACGAAGAAATCGAAGTAGTAATCGGCTCGCTGCGAACGAATAAACTAACTCTCGACCCCGACGAATTCATTAAAGAAGCCTTCGGTCAAGATGCTCAAGGACGCTTTTTTGGAGGCGGCAGAAGTCAAGCTGGAGGTTTTGAAATTCCGGTAGGATTTCTTTCCGGCGGCAATGAGAACAGCGACTATGCAAGGCACAAATGGGAAGTATTCGATGCTCAAATTAAGCATAAATTGCTGAATTTAATTAGTCCTAAAGATAATCCTGTTTACGATCATTAACTCTGGAGTTTGTAGGTCTGGTTTTTATGCCAGCAAGAGCAGGGAAATACCGATCGCACAGCCGAGAAGCTTAACAGTTGACAGCTTGCGCTGAGCGACTTGCCCCGAGCGAAGTCGAGGGGAGTCGAAGAGTTGACAGTTGACGCAAGGAGTGCGAAGTTTTTAGGCAGGGGATTTAAGCCCCTGCCTAAAAACAATCCACCTAAAGGTGGGGGCTTAAATCCCCTGTGATGACGGTAAACTAGACGACAGCGCCAAATGTCAATTCAGTTGTAAAATAGCCCGGAAATGTCGATCGCGCCAAACTTCAAAGCTCGCGGGCGATCGCACAACTATCAAAAAGGACAGCGACAGTGCATCTCTATCTAGTCCGTCACGGCATCGCAGCGGAACCCGAAGAATACGAAACCGACGAGGAACGCCCGCTGACTAAAGAGGGCGAGCGAAAAACGCGGAAAGTCGCCCAGCGCCTGTACAATCTCGAAATTCAGTTCGATCTGATTGTCGCCAGTCCCCTACTGCGCGCCTCGCAAACCGCGCAAATCCTGTTGTCAGCGCATCTGAGTTCCCAAATAGCAGAATCCGCCGCCCTGGCACCCTCAGGAGACATTGGCGACTGGCTGAAGTGGTACAAACAGTGGCAGGAAACAGGAAACAGCAGCTTGGCTTTGGTGGGACACCAACCAGATTTGGGCAATTGGGCTGAAACTTTGCTTTGGGGGCGATCGCACGAAACGCTGATTCTCAAAAAAGCAGGTATCATCGGCTTAATTCTCCCCGAAACAGGCTCACCAGTCGGCCGCAGCCAAATGTTCTGGCTGAGTGGGCCCAAGTTTTTGCTCTGCTAGAAACCGGGAAGCGCCCTCTATTACCCGCTTTCTCGGACACAAAAACTGGGTTTTAGGGGCTAAAATATCTAGGGGTGCGATCGGCAAGTCCGTTGAAAAAGCCAGTTTCTGAGCATCCTTACGCCGGAGTCGCGATCGAATGATTCTTTGTCAAGACGGTGACACTCTCTTGCTTTCTGCTAATGTAATTTGATTAGATTCAACTCACACAACACGGTATCGCAATGGTCGTCGGCGAATTCAAACCAGGTTTAGAAGGTGTTCCCGCCACCTTGTCCAGTATTAGTTACGTAGACGGACAAAAAGGGGTGCTGGAATATCGCGGGATTAGCATCGAGGAACTAGCACTCAAAAGTTCCTTTGTGGAAACTTCATATTTATTAATCTGGGGCGTACTTCCGACAAAGGAAGAACTAGAAGCTTTCGAGCATGAAATTCGCTATCACCGCCGGATCAAATATCGCATCCGCGACATGATGAAATGCTTTCCCGAAAGAGGACATCCTATGGATGCCCTACAAGCTTCAGCAGCGGCTTTAGGTTTATTTTACTCGCGCCGAGCTCTGGCTAACCCAGCATACATTCGAGAAGCTGTAGTGCGGCTGCTAGCTAAGATTCCCACAATGGTAGCAGCGTTCCAGCAAATGCGGCGGGGTAATGACCCGGTGCGGCCTAGGGATGATTTGAACTACTCGGCTAACTTTCTGTATATGCTCAACGAGCAAGAACCCGATCCGCTGTTGGCTAATATTTTTGATGCTTGTCTGACTCTCCATGCGGAACATACCATCAATGCTTCTACATTTTCAGCAATGGTAACAGCTTCGACGCTGACAGATCCTTACGGGGTGATTGCTTCAGCAGTTGGTACTTTGGCGGGGCCTCTGCATGGGGGAGCGAATGAAGAAGTGATTGAGATGTTGGAGCAAATTGGTTCAGTGGAAAACGTGCGGGCTTTTGTCGAGAAGAGTGTTGAAAACAAGGACAAAATCATGGGATTCGGACACCGAGTTTATAAGGTGAAAGATCCGAGAGCAACTATTCTTCAAGGATTAGCTGAACAGTTATTTGACAACTTCGGACGCGATGATTATTACGACATTGCTGTCAAGTTGGAAGAAGTAGTTGAGGAGAAATTAGCTCACAAAGGAATTTATGCTAATGTAGATTTCTATTCTGGTCTAGTTTACCGGAAAATGGGAATTCCGACAGACTTGTTTACACCAGTTTTTGCGATCGCCCGCGTTGCAGGTTGGCTAGCTCACTGGAAGGAACAGCTAGAGACAAACCGCATCTATCGCCCGACTCAAATCTATACGGGTACTCACGGTGAGCCTTATATTGCGATCGAGGAAAGACTCTCATCTTAACCTCAAAGCTGTAGCCGTAGGGTGCGTCGCCATCCAAAAATCTGTCAATAAAAATAGACTTTTCCAGTAGCGACGCACCTTACCAAAATGTTGGTTTGTTTCCTCATCTCTAGAAAAAAACAGGTGCGTCGCCATGAGATTGTTGCTGTTGATGAAGGATTGTCGATGGCGACACACCCTACGGTTTAACTGCAATTGTGGGATAATTACAACTTAGGTAAATAGGATGAGTCTCAGTAATACAGCAAAGGAAATGCTCTGGATTGGCTCCTGGAATGACCTAGACGAAATACTCAGTGCTAACAATAGTCTTATGTTAGTCGCTCCTGACTGGAGTGAAATGTCTCTCGATGATGCACAAGGAACGATCCAAGACCACGCATACGAGTCTCAGAAAGTACAGTTCTGTCGCACTTACTACCGTGGAAAACCAGCACTTCGTCTCACATTCTTTGATAGAGATTAGGTCAACAAAAATGGTTGGCTTCGTTGCTAAGAATTGTAGGGTGCGTCATTTTTGGATATAGCACAAAAAACTAGGATTTACTAAGATGACGCACCTTACTAATTGTCCTAGTTGGATAAGTCCTGTTTGGGTAGGGTACTCCGTGGGAATCCTGCTTGTATTTACGCTTTGCTTGTATAGTATTAGGTAGAAAGCGAACGTAACATCCATGACTTACAGCAACAACGAACTTGATGGCAAGTCTTTCTACCAATCCGAACCCTTAATCGCCCGGTTGAGAGGGATTATCCGAGATTATCCCGAAGGCGTTGGCATTATCAAAGAGTTGATTCAAAATGCTGACGATGCTAAAGCAACGCGGGTAGAAATTACTCTGGATTGGCGTCACCACCATCAGGTCAAACAATTGCCTGACGATCGCATGATACAGCTCATGGGGCCGGCGATGTTAGTCTACAACGATCGCGTATTTACAGATAAAGACTTTGACAGCATTCGCAGTCTGGGACAAAGCGAGAAGGCGCGAGACTTGCAGAAAACTGGTAGATTTGGCGTCGGATTTAACGCAATATATCACGTTACAGATTATCCCAGCTTCATTTCGCGCGATCGCATCATCTTTTTCGACCCCCACGGCGCAGCGATTCCTGGCACTTCTCGACAGGAACCCGGGCGCGAGTGGAATTTAGTCAATACTAAATGGTACGAAAAATATCCCGATTTTATGCAAGTCTACGCAGCGGGAGGATTGCCATTAGGAGATACAAATTTTCAAGGCACTTTGTTTCGCTTGCCTTTAAGAACCGCAGAACACGCGGAAAAGAGCGAAATTCGCAAACAAGCGTTTACCGAATCCAACGTCAAAGAACTGCTAGACGAACTGATTAATTCCGGTGAGGAACTGCTGCTGTTTTTGAAATCTGTGCAGGAAATTAGAGTTTACGAAATTCCCGCCAACAGCCAAGGAACCAGACAAGAAATTCTCGCAATTGTCACCCAGAACCAGCAAGAAGTACAAGAATCGCGCCAACAACTCCTCAATGCTATTCCCGATACACCAGACAAATTGCTGGAATTGTGCCACAATAATCCAGCAGGTTTAGTCTCTGTTTCTTACCGCCATGAGATAGAAACAATTAGCCGAAATCGCAATACAAAATCAACTTGGAGAACAGTCAGTTTAATTCGCACAGACGCAGGTGGCGAGTTGGCAAAAGTCATACAAGCAATGTACGAAAGCCAAGAAAAAGTATTACCTTGGGCGGGCGCTGCTGCGAGGATTAATGCTGTGAGCACCGAGGGAAATCCTCAACCTGTTAGCGGCAAAGTTTACTGTTTTTTGCCGCTTCCCCTCGAAACTGGGCTGCCCGTTCATATTAACGGTTTTTTCAACTTAAATAGTTCGCGCGACAACCTCAGCAGCGACAGCGGACAAACTGGAAAAGACCGACCGAGAGCTATTTGGAACCATCTACTCGCGCAGCACGTTTTGTCCCACGCTTATGTTAATTTAATTGTTGATTTAGTGCAAGATATCGGCAGGTATCAGCCAGAGGAATTTTACAGATTTTGGCCTGTTGGCAAAATTACTGTCAGCAAAGCCCTCGAAGAACTGCACCGCTTTGTCATACAGTTATTGTATCAGAGGCCAGTTGTGCGATCGGCTGTAGAACACGCTGTAATTGAAGGTCAATTCAGCGGGCCTGCGATGTCACACACCAGATGGGTGACGCCTCCGACAGTCAAAAATCTACCCTCAAAAAAGTGGTGGGACGAATTATTAGCACCGCTGCGCGCCGACAATATCGACATTCCCAAACCGCCATTACCAGACTCTATTTTGGCAGCTTTTAAAGATGCAGGTTTGCCCTTGCCAACATTCACTGCTGCTAACTTGCGGCAGCACTTAACCGAAAACCAACAGCTAGGTGTGCCGTTGCAAGATGCACCGAAACCAAGCTTGCAAAATAGACAGTGGATTGCCCATATGCTGCGCTATTGCATCAGCGACAATCACCGAGATTTGCGCGGTTTACCCTTAGCTATTCTCGCTAACAACACTCTGCAAGTATTTGGTAACAACCCGATCGGAACTATTTACATTTCAGAGGATACAGCAAGGCAGATATTTGCCAATCATCTAGAATGGTTTTTACACCAAGATTTAACCAATGTAGTGCCTCTACATAACATGATTGGCGTGTCAGAGATGAATGCTACAGAAGTAGCGAAGAAATTGGTTCATGTAATTAGTTCAACCAAGTCGGAATGTGATTGGCAAGCTGATGCACAACATCCACCAAATGCAGATTGGTTGACTCTCGTTTATAATTATTTTTTCAATATCTCCCACAGATATCTGTCGCAGGAAACAGTCGAGGAATTGAAGAAAGTTCCGTTGGTTCCGGGAAATGATGGTAAGCTTTATAAAGGAGGAAAAGTTGACACTCCTTTGTTGTGTGGTGATAATATTACGGCGGAAACGATCGAGGCTGTAAAGTATTTTGGGGTGACACTTGTCCG
The DNA here is from genome assembly GCF_013299165.1 of Microcoleus sp. bin38.metabat.b11b12b14.051. Classification (NCBI taxonomy): domain Bacteria; kingdom Bacillati; phylum Cyanobacteriota; class Cyanophyceae; order Oscillatoriales; family Microcoleaceae; genus Microcoleus; species Microcoleus sp. bin38.metabat.b11b12b14.051. The sequence goes on along the minus strand of NZ_JAAFKD010000008.1, from coordinate 134,376 downwards.
AGCACCGGCAAAGCTTAAAAGTGCGATCGCCCAATTTGCTCAACGACACCAAAATCTGTTAGTCTATTTTCTCACAGGCCCAGATGTTCTAGACACGGTATCTTCGCGGTGCGATCGAGGTTTGCCACCATACCACCAACAGCATTATACGTCTCTCCTCAACTTCCTGGCAGATTCTGAGCCAACAAATTACGACGGAGATAGCCTCAATAAGCTGCGTCAACTTCCAATATACCCCACAACATCCCACGAAATAGTTGCCCTCACCGATGAAAATGTCTACCTTCCTGGCGGCGGATACGAACCGCCGGAAATTGCAGGTACGCTAAGGCTTTTACGCACAGACAAAAACCGGGAATGGCTGCGACTGTTCCAACTTTTGCAAGTTCCGGTACTGAATCGTGCTAGACTAATTCGCGAGTGTTTGTTGCCTGAATATGCGTCGTTTGCCCCGGAAGAACAGTTAATCGCGCTGGTGTGGATTCGAGATAATCTGAGCGAGGCTTGCAAAGAACTAGAAAAGGCGGGAGAAGATGCTTTTTCATTCCAGCAAGAGCTAAAAAAGGCGCGTTTGGTACGCTGTGGCGATCGCAGATTGCGCTCTGCCGAACTAATTTACAATCCCGAAAGTCAAGTAATTCGCAACATTCTGGGAAATTTAGCAGCTATTCCCGACATGGAATTTTACTCGCAGGATTATCCACTCTGGCTCGACTTTTTCGAGAATTTGGGTATGCGAAAAACCTTGAGTGCAGATGATATTGTAGCTTGTGTTGACAATCTAATTCAAACAGCCAACCGTTCAGGTACAGGCGCAGTAACCGATGCTTGCATAGCGGTTTTTAACTACATCGTCGAGCATTGGGATGCACTAAAACATACCCAAATTGGCAACACCAACAAAACACTGTCTGAAACACTCGCAGATAAACCTTGGCTTCCTGTCGAGCAAAATCCTCAGAAGCTAAGCGAATATCCCGCTGCTGCGATACCCGAACCGAGGCTGTATCGCGCTAAAGATATCTGTTTTATTCAAGATGTTCGCTTAGTTGCGAGCCAAAAATTCTTATTTGTACGCCCTCAGCGGGACTTGCTGAAGCCCGAAATCAGGAATGCACTGGGTTTTCAGCCAGTAGATACCAGTACAGTTATCGATCACTTTGATACATTAATAAAAACTTGGGAAAATGACATTTGAAATTGCAATACCAGATGATAAAAACGCACAAGTACAATCAGTCAAGGCAATTTATCAGTATCTCGATGAGACTTTCATCAAAAGTAATATTTCCAGGGAACAACGCCAGCAAATTCAACAGCGTTTTGCTAGCCGTCAATGTCTGTGGGATGAGTCTAGCAGCAAGTTTTGGCGTCCCAAACACGCTTTTTTAGATGACGTGCCTTTTTTTGGGAACCGCCGCACAACTATAGCTATTTCTCATCCATTTTCCGAAGTTTATCAGCTTTTAGGACAAGGAATCTCGCCCGTTGTGCAAGATTACCTAGATTTTCTCGAAGAATTAGCAGCCGAGTACAGCAACACACCATTAAACGCAGCCGACAAAAACTATGCAATCGAGGTAATCAGCCGCCTAGAATCTCAACAGTTATTAGAAGGGTGCACAGTTAACAACCCACCGATGCTTACTGCAAACAGCACGCTGGTTCCCGCCTGTCAAGTTCTGATTCCTGATGCACCTTGGCGCCAAGATTACATTGATTCCAACCGAATACTGCACCAGCAAATCTCCCCAAAATTTGCCAAATCTGCCGGAAGTCTTTCTTTATTAAAAGATGTTGTTGAACGTCCGGCGGCTGTCAAAAATACCTTAAATCCTCAAAGTAATGATTGGTGTCTGGAATGGCAAAAAACGCTCAATTCCCCAGAATTTAGCTTTGGTTTAAAGCGGCTGATTTTCCACGAACACGACTGCGAACCAATCCTTGATATGCTTTGGATTGCTAAAGCTAAAGTTGCGCCAGTCAGTCACATTAATGTAGATTTATTCTGGGAGGGTGAAACTCAAATCGCTTCAGCTATACCGGGTACTCAATATTTTGACGAGTTCAATAAAATATTTCATATTATCAGTAGCGGTAGCAGATACATTATGCTATGCTATTTAGCAGAGAGTATTAACGCTCAACTCGGCGACTATGCAGTGCAAAATCTGCTGCCGCTTGCAAGTATTCTGGATGCAAAGCCGCACAATATTAATGGTTTGCTAAACGAGTTGCGGATTAGGTCTTTACCGGGCGATTTGTCTCCCGTCGCTGTAGCTAATTCAGAAATTAAATCCCCTGCAAATGATAGCGGCGATAAAAAGGGCGATAGTTCAATTTACTGGGGCGCATTTTGAGGGAGAATATATATCTTGCAAAAGTCTTTTTAATTAACTTTTAGAACGGGCAAGATGCCCGTTCCACAGAAAAAAAAATAATTTTGTGGAACGGGCATCTTGCCCGTTCCTAACTATTTTTGTAAGAGTCTAATAACGCGCTGCGCGATCGGCTGAGGAAAGTCCGCCGCCGCACACCCTACGCGCTCTATTCTTTCGTCCGCGGAGGCGGACTTCGCTTGTGTAGACGCGGTTTCAACCGCCGTCTTATCTATTCTTTCGTCCGCGGAGGTGGTCGCTGAGCTTGTCGAAGTGCGGACATTGTTTGTGTAGACGCGGTTTCAACCGCCGAGTCTACACCAACCATCCGCGCCGAATCCGCGCCGAATCTACACAGATTGAGTTACATGATGACGGCTAGTCAACTTATCCAATTGATTCACCAACAAACTCAGGAACAATCCCACATCAGTCACAACACCAGTAGATTCGATCGACCCTCGATCGCTCAATTTCGTCACCACAGCCGGATTAATGTCCACACAGACCATCTTTACGCCCGCCGGAGTCATATTTCCCACCCCGATCGAATGCAACATAGATGACAGCATTAACACCATATCCGCGCCCCGTAACAGCTCAGTATAGTCTTCTTGAGCCTTAACCATATCCATTTGCGTGTCAGGAAGTGGCCCATCATCGCGGATAGAACCGGCCAGCGAAAACGGTATATTGTGCTTCACACATTCGTACATCACACCGTTAGTAATCACGCCAGCTTCCACTGTTTTAGCAATACTGCCATAACGGCGCACAGTGTTAATCATTTTCAAGTGGTGTCGGTGTCCGCCGCGCACAGCAACGCCGCGTTTCATGTCAACTCCCAGAGAAGTTCCCATGCTCGATTGTTCCATGTCGTGAACCGCGATCGCATTTCCACCTAACAATGCTTGCACATAACCTTCGCGGATCAAATGTGCTAAATGTTCGCCACCGCCCGTGTGGATGACAACAGGCCCCGCTGTCACTACAACTTTGCCTCCCCGATCGCGAATTTGGCGCAATTCCCACGCTACTTGTTCCACTACCAATTCTACGCGGCGTTCGCTAGAAACGCTGCCGGACATAAAGCTAAATTCTTGAGAATTGCGCTGTTCCCGCGATTCTGTTTTGCGGATGGTGCGGATGCCGACCACATCAACAACGACTTTTTCACCTACTTTCAAATCGCGCAACAATTTGCACGTAGCCACCGGGCCTTCTGCGGTTTCAGTAATCGCAACTGCGCCGTCCATTCGCTGATTTCGCGCTTTCACCCACTGACCCTTTACCCGCACTTCTGTGGGATAAATCGTACTAACGTAAAAGTCATCTGGCCCGACTCCATCTTGCACGACAGGTTCTAAAATAGCATCGCAAATATCTTGCGGCGGCGGGACGGCACCCAAGTCAATCAGCAATCCGATGATTTCTTCCATCACATCATGGGAAGGTGCCGAAACTTTCACATCCGCAGATGATGTGCTTTGGCGCTGCTCTCCTAAATTGAAATTAAGCACTTGGAAACTGCCGCCATTTTCGATAACTAAGTCTAAAGCGCGGCTGATTAAACCCGCATCCAGCAAGTGACCTTCCATGCGAATCGTGCGGCTTTCTACCATCACGTTTGCCGATCGATCTTCTTGCACAGGTTCATTCACCCGCAGCGTCAAACACTTACAGGCGCCGCCAGCTTTCAAGAATTCGCTCATCGGGGTTTCAATAACTTGGAAGCCCGCCTTAGTAATGCTATTTTTTAAGCCTTCGCTAACCTTATTCATTACCACAACTTTGTCAATATTGACAGCATTGCAAGCAAAGTTGGCGGCATCTGCTTCTTGAATGGCAATCCGTTTTTCCGGCGCCACTCGCATTTCAATTAAGCGGTTTGAGTAAGAGTCAAATGCTGCTGGATAGTAAAGCAAATAGCCGCCTGTGAGCGGACAAAAACAAGTGTCTAGGTGATAGAAACGTTCGTCTACTAAACGCAGCGATAGCACTTCAATGTTCAGCCATTTTGCTAGCAACGGGTGCGAGTCGAGTTCGGAACGGAAGCCGTATCCCGCCCACAACCAGCGTCCTTCGCGATCGAGCAAAGCATCGCCCGCACCTTCAAACGGCAAGTCTTTGGGGAGTTCGTGCACGGTAAAACCCTTGCTTTCAAACCATGCTTTGAAATAGGGTTCTTCGCCTTGGCGTTCCTTGTGATAGAAGCGGCTGAGGACAAAAGTATTGCCTAAAAGTAAGCCTGCATTGGCGGTGAACACCATATCCGGCCAGCCTTTTTCGGGTTGTACCAAGTCTACAACGGCGTTCTCTTTCAGGACGTGGTAGAGTTTTTCCCACTGTTCGACGGCGCGATCGCGCGATGATTTGTGCACGTTACCCTCCATCCAAGGGTTAATCACGTAATCCACATCGTAGTGGTCGGGAGCGCACATCAGGAAGCGAATTGAGTCAGTCATAATTCAGTTAAAATGTGGTAGATGCTACAGACGCAAGTTGAGATAGTATGTATCAAATCAACTCTCAAATTCACTCCCAAGAGAAAGAGTGCGGCGTCTCGCAGCGAAAAAAGTAGCTTTTAATTGTATCACGGCTAGGTTGAAATCTAACTAAACCGCAGACGCTTTCCATGAAATATCGCAGAAAATATCAATTTTTGATATTATCTCCAGTCAATGAGCCTTAATAAAAGGTTCGTAGTGAGGACTTTAGTCCGCATCCTCAGAAAGAAGGACTAAAGTCCTCACTACAAACCTGAAAGAAGGACTAAAGTCCTCACTACAAACCTGAAAGAAGGACTAAAGTCCTCACTACAAACCTGAAAGAAGGACTAAAGTCCTCACTACAAACCTGAAACAAGGACTAAAGTCCTCACTACAAACCTGAAAGAAGGACTAAAGTCCTCACTACAAACCTGAAAGAAGGACTAAAGTCCTCACTACAAACCTGAAAGAAGGACTAAAGTCCTCACTACAAACCTGTTTTACTTTTGACTTTTTGGGATATGGGTAGTTCGATCGCAAATTCTGTACCCCGCCCAACTTCTGAATCACACCACAACTTACCGCCGTGGCGATCTTTCACAATTTGGTAACTAATCGACAATCCCAAACCAGTGCCGCTACCGATCGGCTTTGTACTAAAAAATGGGTCAAACATCCTTGACTGAACCTCGGGACAAATACCGGGCCCGCTGTCAGCAATCCGCACAACAACTTGATTGTCCCTATTTATTTCAGTGCTAATGCGAATCTGAGGATTTTTATCAAACATTTGTCCAGCATCATTTGTAACTGTTGAAATATTGTTTGCTAATGACGAATGACTGATGACTAATGACTCTTCCACAGCATCGATCGCATTGGAGAGCAAATTCATAAATACTTGGTTTAATTGTGCCGGATAGCACTCGACGTTTGGCAGTTTGCCGTAATTTTTAACAACTTGAATTTCCCGACGTTGTGGCTGTGACTGCAATCGGTGCTGCAAAATCACCAAAGTGCTCTCTATCCCTTCATGAAGGTCGATTACTTTGCGCTCTTTTTCATCCAGTCTCGAAAAGTTGCGTAAAGACAGTACAATCTGCTTAATTCTGTTAGCACCTTGCTCCATTGAAGCCATGATTCTCGGGAAATCATCTGCTATAAAATCTACTTCTACTTCTGCCAATTCTTCCGCAATTTCGGGAACTGGTTCGGGATAATATTGCTGATAAAGTTGGATCAATTTTACCAAGTCGCGAGCGTACTGTGCGGCGGGAAGAATATTGCCGTAGATGAAGCTGACAGGGTTATTAATTTCGTGAGCAACTCCCGCTACCATTTGCCCAATACTTGACATTTTTGCGGCTTGAATGAGCTGGGCTTGAGCATTTTTTAAGTCTTGCAGAGTTTGTGTTAACTGTTGGGCTTTTTCTCGTTCTCGCTGTTCGCTAAATTGCAAATCTACTTCGGCTTGTTTGCGATCGCTAATATCGATGTGCGTGCCCGTCATCCGCAGAGGATTTCCCGCAGCAGATCGTTCCATCACCTTTGCTTGAGCCAAAATCCACTTCCACTCGCCAGATTTTGTCAGCATCCGAAATTGCGCTTCGTAGGTGGGTTTTTTGCCTTCCAGGTGAGCATTGAGCGCTGCTGTAGCCAATGGCAAATCCTCTAGGTGTAACAGTTGTTCCCACGATGCAAAACTATTTTCTATCTCGTCTACTTCATATCCGAGCATGGTTTTCCACCGCGAATTAAAGTATACTTCTCCCGTAGCAAGATTCCAATCCCACAATCCCGTCGCACTGCCTTCAAATGCCAGATAAAAACGTTTTTCGCTAAATTGCAAAGCAGCTTCGCCTTGTTTGCGATCGGTGATATCCATTACTGTTCCCAACAGTTTGATTACTTCTCCTGTTTCGTTAAAAACAGATCCTCCCCTTGCTTCTACGTATCGAATTTGACCGCTGGAATGCAAACTTCGGAACTCTTTTTTGTAGGAAGTTCCTTGTGAGATAGCGAGGCTGACAGTTTGTAGTAACAACTCTCTGTCATCGGGATGAAACATCTGTAAAAGTTCGACATATGTCGGTTCTCGTGCAGTTGAGTCTAGACCAAAAATGCTGAATACTTCTTCAGACCAAATAATTTTATTTGTGGCAATATCAAATTCCCAATTGCCGATATGGGCAATTTTCTGGGCTGCTGCTAGACTAGCTTCGCTCTGCTCGATTTTAAGTCGCTGCTGTTTATCTTGTGCGAGCAGATTGGCTTGGGCGATCGCAATTCCCATCTGCGCGGCCACAGATTTCAATAATCTGATCTCATCTTGCGTCCAGTGGCGCGGCTCATCGTACTGGTGCAAGCACATCATGCCGTTGGCTTTTCCCTGGTAGGAAGTGCGGATGGCTATCATCGACTTCAAACCTATTTGACGGTACAAATCTCTAACATTTTCGAGCAATGGCTCGGCAAAAACATCATCAGAAACGACTGGCCTATCTTGAGACAACACCAATTGAGCGTGAGGATTTCCCTGCACCGGAATTTCTACTACATCGCAAAGCGAACCCGCTTCAGATTTCCTGTACTGAGTCATACAATAAATCCGAGGAACTGGATGTTCGCTGTAGGTGTGAATCAAGCAGCTATCGGCATTGAAAACCCGACATATTTGCGCCGCTGCTGTTTGATAAACTTGGTCTTGTTTTAAGCTGTAGCGAATTTCCAGACTAATTGTTTCTAACAAAAATCTTTGCTTAATTTGCCGTTCCAAAGCAGATAAGGCTGTTTTTAACTCGAATTCTGCTTGTTTGCGATCGCTAATTTCAGTAGCAGTTCCCAGAATTTTCCAAGGTTTGCCATCTGCTGCTCTGACAAACACGGTATCCCGGCTCAAAAACCAACGATATTCACCGTTTTTGTGCTGGATTCGATACTCAAGCTCAAAGCTTTCACCGTCTTTTGCTGTCTCAATCCTGCTCATGTGTTCTGAGAATGCGGGCAAATCCTCAGCGTGTATTAAGTTAGGCAGAAATGCTGCTGGCATTTGCTGTATTTCAGCAAGCGAGTAGCCAATATCGGTATAAAGTTCGCGATTGAGATACAGAGTCCGCTGCTCGATGGCATCGTAAACGTACAAAACATTAGGATTCATTTTAATTACTGCCGACAGCCAGTTCTGACTTTCTCGCAGTTGTTCTTCGACTCGCTTGCGTTGTTCGATTTCTGCTTCGAGCACCGCATTTTGTTCTACAATTTGGTTAGAAAGCCTGCTGAGAAGCAGTTGATTTTCGACGCGGGCTACCACTTCTTCTGTTTCAAACGGTTTAGTAATGTAGTCTACCGCCCCCAGGGAAAAACCTTTGACTTTATCAAACGTTTCATTTAAAGAGCTGATAAAAATCACAGGAATATTTTTGGTTTCCGGACAAGCTTTTAGCAGTTCGCAGATTTTGTAGCCATCCATACCCGGCATCATGATGTCTAGCAAAATCAAATCCGGTGGACTCGTTCGAGCAAAGTTGAGAGCTAATTGGCCGTCCCGTGTTGGGCGCACTTTATATCCCCGCTGAGACAAAACCTGGGATAAAAGGCGCAAGTTTTCTGGGTGGTCGTCCACCATTAAAATGTTTGGTTTTAAACCCTTATTTTGAAATGCCAGTGTTGGTATTTTTACGTTTATTTTGTCAATTTTATTCACAACATACTCCCTCAAGGTATTATTTAATGTTTCTTTTTAAATTTAAAATTCCACCACTGTTTGCACGTAGAAGTATTAGGTTGTAGCAGTTAGAGTATTGGTAGATGTTGATTTTTGCACGGATTTGAGCAATACAAGTTTAAATCAGCTCTGCATCCTGTTTTTTGAGTCTTGGCGGTCAAAGAGCGACTCTATGCGATACATTTATCAGCTATGGCAGCATAAATCAGGCTATCAGCCTCTTTTTTACGCTAGGGCGGTGGAACTGTCCGATCGCTCGCCAAGATTGCACACCCTCGATCGTGTGTAGTAATTGTATCAGAACTGTCTAACTGTGGGTATTTTATTATTTTAAAAAAAATTAACATCTCTAAAAAACAGCCGAACTTCCTAAAATTACCGGCTAATCCCACAATTTTTTTTATTAAACATAAAAATTTTCCACCCTTGAGAATTCGGTTTCACCTGCATTTACCGGGCTGCCGCCACTTGTGTAGTTTCAGTATTTATACTTACTTTATTGTTTCGGCAACTACACAAGCCTGTAAAAGCTCCTAAAATATCTTATATTTTATTTGTGCGCGATCGCTAGCCTATGGCACTTTTGTATCTGGCTGGAATTCACTGTAAGCAGCATACACGGCTTTCACATTGTACCAATTCAGAAAAATCCGAGCAATTTCTAAAGCGAGCTGCGGTTGACCTCGGTCAATTAACCACTGCAAAAAAGGTTTCATTGTGCGCTCATTGAGCATCCCGCCCAAAGATAAAACTCCCCACAGTATTTGGTGCAAAACAGTCATTTGAATCATCAGCCGCACTTCCCAACTCGGATGTTTTTGATAAAACAAAACTCCCATTCTCCCGCGCTGAATTTCTCGGTCGATCATGCCAGGAATTTGCTGCAAACTAAAAGGTGGATGCCAGTGATAGCCGACAGCCTGCGGACATTTAATCAGTTTTAAACCTAATTTTTTTAACCTCACACCCAATTCTAAATCTTCCCATCCGTACAGTTGAAAGCGATTGTCAAATAGTCCAGCTTCCAGCAGCCAGTGACGGGCGATCGCGACATTTCCCGTAGCAAAATAAGCGGCGGAAAAATCGGTTATTTTGTAAGGTTCCGCAGTGGGATTGTCGAAATTGGCAGTATTAATCACGCTGCCGTAAGTAAAAACCGCATCAGTATCTCTATAACCTTGTAGCAAAGCATCTGCGTGTGCTTGCAAAAAATCCTTTGTAACGACTAAATCGCTGTCTATAAAAATAATTGTCTCGCCTTTAGCATCTTCAACGCCCAAATTCCGGGCGGCGGCGGGGCCTTGGTGAGATTGACAGATCGATCGCACGTGCGGCAAAAACTCGGCATCGGCGGCCAACCACTCGATCGTCCCGTCCGTCGAACCGTCATCGACTACAATCACCTCATAATCTGTGACAATGTGATCAAACTGCTGATTTTCCAAAGCCAGTAGACATTTTGCCAAAATCGGTTTACGATTGTACGTCGGAATCACAACACTAAAAAACACGGCTTTTCCCCATCGCCACAGTTACCGTATCCCACGGTAGCAGATTTTTCGCAGCAACCGAGCCGAGAAATAGCCAAGTTGACCAAAAAAAGAATATCTAAATCTGTACCATTCCTGACAAGAATCTAGGTCGATTAGGTGCATAATACAAAGTTGGTTAAATTCCAATACGGTTGGGTTAACCCAGATCCCCCCTAACCCCCCTTAAAAAGGGGAGTAGGGGGTGGGACAAGAAATTGATCAAAGTCCCCCTTCGATCGGGGGATGCGAGGGGGATCTCCGGGCAATAAACAGTCTTAACCCAACCGTATTAAGTTAAATTCAGGATGTAAATAGCAATGAGTCGCGCTAAAAAAGTTGTGCTAGCATATTCCGGCGGAGTCGATACCTCCGTCTGTATTCCTTACCTGATGAAGGAGTGGGGAGTCGAAGAGGTAATTACTCTGGCGGCGGATTTGGGACAGGGAGACGAATTAGAACCCATCCGCAAGAAAGCTTTAGCATCTGGTGCTTCGGAATCGTTGGTGATCGATGCTACCGAAGAATTTGTCAAAGATTATGCGTTTCCAGCAATTCAAGCCAACGCGCTTTACGAAAATCGGTATCCGCTTTCTACGGCGCTAGCCCGCCCGCTGATTGCTAAATTGTTGGTAGAAGCTGCGGAAAAATACGGTGCGGATGCGATCGCCCACGGTTGTACAGGTAAGGGAAACGATCAAGTACGGTTCGATGTGTCGATCGGCGCGCTGAATCCCAAGATTAAAATCTTAGCACCGGCGCGGGAGTGGAAAATGAGCCGCGAGGAAACCATCGCCTACGGCGAGAGATGCGGGATTCCGTCGCCGGTGAAGAAGTCTTCGCCTTATAGTATCGATCGCAATTTGTTAGGAATGGCGATCGAAGCCGGCATCCTCGAAGATCCTTGGGCGGAACCGCCGGAAGAGGTGTTTTTGATGACAAAGGCGATCGAACAAACTCCCGACACACCCGAATACATAGAAATCGGTTTCGACTGCGGAAAACCAGTCAGTTTAAACGGCAAAGAATTAGCACCAGTCGCCTTAATTACCCAACTCAACCAAATAGCTGGAAATCACGGAGTCGGCCGCATCGACATGATTGAAAACCGCGTAGTCGGGATTAAATCGCGGGAAATTTACGAAACCCCAGGAATTTTAGTCTTAATGCACGCGCACCGAGACTTAGAAAGTTTAACATTGACAGCCGATGTCACCCGATACAAGCGAGGAATCGAAGAAACCTACAGCCAAATGATTTACAACGGTCTTTGGTACAACCCTTTAAAAACAGCGTTAGATGCCTTTATTCACGACACGCAAAAGCGAGTAACTGGAACCGTGCGACTAAAAATGTTCAAAGGAAATGCGACAATCGTCGGCCGCAAATCCGAAAATTCGCTGTACAGTTTCGACTTAGCAACCTACGGCGCCGAGGACGAATTCGACCACAAAGCCGCCGAAGGATTTGTCTACGTTTGGGGACTTCCAACCCGTATTTGGTCGGAGAAGAATCGAGGTTAGGAATTAGTAGGGCGCATAAGTCCGCCAGGGGTTTAAACCCCTGGCTAATAGCGAAAGTCCTCTAAAAGAGGACTGAATAATTTATGAGTTCTCTAATTATACCAATTGTAAAAAATATTGCAGAATCAGAAATTAGAGGCGATCGCCTGTAGGGAAACGGCACTGCCGTGTCCGGCCCAGAGTTATGGCAATGACAGATAATTTTTATACGTTTAATAACCGTAGCAACAATTTTTCACGCATGGTATTAACCTAATTTCATTTAAGTTTTTCAGTCGTCTTTAGACGACTTTAGCTTTGAGCCGGGGGTTTAAACCCCCGGCGGACTCCGCACCGCATTTGCTAAACTATAAATAGAATAATTTAAAAATCCCCGCAAATGCCATGACAGCCTCAATCTCAAAAGTTATTCAAACAGATATTACGGCAACTGCATCCCAGTGGAAAACCGCCACTTGGGAAGATTACTTGGCTAATCGCGACGCTAAAAACGATGATAATATCGGATTGTGCTTTAATTGCGATCGGCTCTTGGTAATTGATATGGGAAAAGAAGGAATCAATCACGCCAGCATCAATAACTTGTTTACGATGTTATTTGCTTTCTGGTTTAGTCAAACACCAGGACTGATATTCAGTTCCCTGGGTGGCTGCTTGCTAGAAAAACCTAAAAAGCAAGCTGCATCGCCAGATTTAATGGTCTATGTGGGTAGCGAATACCCAACTTGGCAAACAGGAGAACGGCGTTACATTAACTTAGAACAATGGCGAGTCCCCGATTTAGTTGGCGAAATCTCGGACACAACTTTAACAATAGATTTAGATGAGAAGAAATATCTCTATGCCGATTTGGGAATTCCTGAATATTGGGTAATTGACGTTAAAGGTTTGCGAGTTTTTGCCTTTCAATTGCAGTCAAACGGCAAGTATCAAGAATGCGAGACTTCTCTAGCACTGTCTGGACTACCAATTTCTTTATTGAATCAAACTTTGGAACGCTTGAGTGCAGAAACAAACGGCAGTGCAGCCATGTGGTTTGCTCAACAGATTGCGAGCTTAAAAACAGAGCGCTCGTGATATAATATGATTGCGGATACTAGAATCATAAAAAACTTAATTCTGGAAAAACAATGATTGCTAATAAAAGTCAAAATTACATCTCCCCAGAAGAATATCTGAAATTAGAAGAACTCAGCCCCATCAAGCATGAGTATATTCGGGGCGAAGTCTACGCAATGGCGGGTGCTACTGAATCTCATGTGACAATATGTGTCAATTTAGTTAAAACACTAACAGATCATGTTCGGGGCAATGGCTGTAACCTCTACACTGGAGACATGAAAGCCCGAATTGACACAGCAAGTATCTACTACTATCCTGACGTGATGGTGAGTTGCGATGAACGGGACAAAGCTTTTAAATCTCTTAAAAAATATCCTTGTTTAATTATCGAGGTTTTGTCTGATGGAACTGAAGGATTCGATCGCGGAGATAAGTTTGCTGACTACCAGGAATTAGAAACGCTTCAGGAGTACGTATTGATTAGCCAAAAACGGCAGCGAGTGGAGTGTTTTCGCCGCAATGCTGAGGGGTTGTGGGTTTTGACTTCTTACACGCAGGGAAGCGAAGTTTACTTGGCTAGTATTGACTTTCGCACGAGCATTGATACCATATATCAAGCTGTAGTATTTACTACGAATGATTCGGAAATAGAGAATTGAACGAGTGGCTAGCTTAAAAACAGGGTGAGTACGGTATAATAGAAATGGTAATAATTTACGCTCACAAAAAGTGAATTGCAAATATGCCAAAATACCTGACAATTACAGAAGCGCAACAACAACTACCAAAGTGGCCGGATGACTTAGTGGCAGAACCAGCTATCATCACTAAGGATGGAAAACCGGCAATAATTGCCCTCAGTTTTAAACAATTTGAATCTCTGTTAGAAACGATAGAAATTCTCTCCGATCGCGAATTTATGGCGCAGTTGCGATCGGGTATGCAACAAGCCCAGAATGGAGAAACAATAGACTTACAACAGTTGAAAGCAGAATTAAACCTTCATATCTACGCTTGACTCAATATTTCCAAAAACTCTTGCACAACCAGATCCGGTTGTTCTCTGCATCGGGTAGCTTCGTAATGTTTGACAACACAGATACCAGAATTTATCGCCAAAACATCTACCGCTTCATCTTCTGCTGCATCTTCGGGCCCGTCAACCTGAAGAATCCCTAATTTGCCTTGGTGGAAGACGAGAAATTGAGCTTTTTGGTTTTGTCTCCCGGCGGGTGTTGTCAGTCGCAGTTGGGAATTGGGGATAAAAAGGGCGGAAGTGCGATCGAGGGTTTCGGCAATTTTCACTTGTGCGTCGGAGTGGAAGCAAAAACCATTCCAGTCAATCGTGCTTTCAGAGTCAGATAATTCAATACGGTTCACTTAACGTTTTTTGTCATTGCGAGCTCTTAGCGAAGCAATCGCAGAGACTATGACACTTCTCGGTTAAGTCAGGTGCGCGCCGAGCAATTATCTTCTTAAGTGAACCGTATTGTCATATAATTCAGTTTCAGTGTCAGCGGTTATGGTTTTATCTAAATCAGTTTTATTACTTTTTTGTTACTTTTTATCACTGTTGAAGCTTCTATTAAGTCGCCATATCTCTAGATACACAGGGATGTCAATCAATACTCCGGACAGTTTTTTTAGGCAGCGAGTCAAACCCGCATTCTACCGTTTGTAATTTGACAGACAGAGTGAGGAAGCTGAAACGGCTGTCCTAGGTTTGTGGTGATAAGCAAACCGCATATGCTTGCATAAACTGCATTACAGGCTCGTTAAATGTTGTTTGTGATACCGTCTACACCATAAACTTAGGAAAACCGCTGAAAAACTCTCATTGTATGCTTGGTAATTGAAAACTGTCCGGACTATTGTCAATGGCAATAGCATTAAGTGGTAGTCCCAAGGATTTCATTTATGGAGCAAGTTAATGCTTAGATTGATTCAAACTATGATGATGGGTGGAAATAACACATCACAACAAAATACTGAAATACCCATCAGGAAGGCCACAATAGAAATTACCAAAAATACAGTTAAATTTGGTTCAGATGTCTATCAGTTTCGTAACGTCACGGGCTTTGGTGTATGCCCTGTTCGGACATTTAAAGTGCCATTACTATTGATTGGGTTATTCTTTATAGTTGGACTTTTTCTATTCATTTTTTATAATGATGATCATGGCCAAAAAAGTGCGGGATTCGCTATGATATTTATCGCATTTCTCGCATTTATTTACAATATGTTTTGGCCACTAACATACGGTCTTAAATTATACCTAAATTCAGGTTCTCCCTTGCCAATATTTATTACCAGCGATATGCGAGGGTTAAAAAAAGTAGTTGCAGTCTTATATGATTTCATGGAAAGTAATGAAGAAGGTCGTTATGTAGTCTATTCAAATGATAACTCGATCAAAATAGAAGGAGGTATTGGAGGTTCCTTCACAGGAGGTAACATTGGAGGTGATTCATCCAGTTACGTTGGAGGAAATGTTTCGCGAAATGACTAAAAATAACAGTGTTATTCAAAGACAAATCAAATTAGGAGGGAATAATGGAAGATAAACAAAGTAAAATTCAAATCGGAGGAAGTGTTGGAGGTCCTGTTACAGGAGGTAATATTCAAGGCACTTCATCAAGCCACGTTGGAGGAGATGTTTCATTCGCTATAAACGAATTACCCGCATCCTCTGAACCTGATAAACCCGGAATCAAAGAGTTACTGATCGAACTCGAAGCAGCAATTTCAGCCGATCCAAACTTGAGTGAAGATGACAGGAATGACGCTTTAGAGCAAGTAAAAGATTTAGCAGAAGCAGCCAAAAATCCCAATGATGGGAGAATGAAGGAGAAAGCTAAAAAAGCAGGTAGGATGCTTGGACGTATTATCTCTGGGATACCAACAGCAGCCCAATTAGTAGAAGCGTGTAGTAAGTTACTACCATTGATTACTAAAGTGTTTGGGTTTTAGTAAGTGTTCGCAACTCTTAGAACACGCCTCAGAGTTGCGATCGCCATTTCTCTCCCCTTAACTCAATCCAGGAACATCCTCATACAAAGCAGAGATTGGACACTGAAAATTCATACTAGCCAACTCTAGACATTCCCCCTCACCGTAGGAAGAAAAAACCCAACGTCCTTCCACATCGCGACGGTAGCAATCTACATTCATCCGTTGTTGACCGATTAATACATATTCTTGCATAGTGGATAGCGATCGATAATCCGCAAATTTATCTCCTCTGTCAAACGCCTCAGTTGTTGGAGATAGGACTTCCACAATTAGCGAAGGATAGCAGATAAAATCGGCAACAGAAGTAGTATCTCGTTCATCGCAAGATACAGCTACATCGGGATAATAAAAAGTATTAATTGTCTCAAATCTCACTTTTGTGTCGGCCATAAAAACCAGGCAACCAGTTCCGCGCAGATGATTTCTCAGCAGAGTTGCCAAATTTAGACAAATCAAAACGTGGGGATTACTTGCCCCTGCCATTGCATAGATTTGTCCGTTCCTATATTCATGCTTGATGGGACTTACGAGTTCACCTTCTAAATAGTCTTTTACTGAAACATTAGGATAACTCTTGCTGGCAATCATTAGGTTTTCCTCGATTTTTACGATTTCATCTACTCGCTGAATTCCATCTTACTTAATCATGTTATTTAATGCCGATCACTCCTCAGATTCAAAATCTACGCGATCGTACATTTCGCCCAAAGACACCTCAAACCGCACCGAACTCAACACCAGAACCGCATCAGCACCATCATACTCAGACAAAATCCACTTATTATCATCCGTCTTGCAAAACTGTTCGACGTGCATCTCGTATTGATCGATCAAAACATACTCCCTTAGAGTAGGAATCGTGCGAAAAAGTTTAAATTTGTCACCCCGATCGTAACTTGCTGTTGATTTCGATAAAACCTCAGCCACCATCACCACATTAGTAATCGCATCTTTCCTACCCTCAGCAAACTCCAACTTACCCGCAACCACCATCACATCAGGATAAGTATAAACCCGCTTCGATGGTATCCACAAACGCAAATCGTTTACATTTACTCTGTAGGGTTGTCCTTTCGTAGCAAAATTTATTGCCCCGCCCAAATTCAGGGCAATCTGATTGTGATTTGGTGTTCCGCCTGTCATAGGAATTATCTTGCCATCGTGGTATTCACTTCTAAATTCGGCTACCTCTTCCAGCTTTAAATACTCTTCAGGAGAGTAATAAGGCTGTGGCTGACTCTCAACTACTTCTGCGCGAATTTCTGTTGATGCCGTCATAGTACATCCTCGTGCGATCGTCCTCACAATTATAACCCAATATGCTTGGGTTACAAAGCTAATTGCTCTGCGTACACATTAGTTCATCGAGAAGTGTCATAGTCTTTGCGATTGCTTCGCTCGATCGCTCGCAATGACATTAATGTCATTGCGAGGGTATTAAATTATAGCCGAATTATCCGCAATCAAAACAACTGCTCAAATCTCAATATCTGTCATTTTAATTACCTTCCCTTCAAACTCAAAACCCCTCTCCCAACCATCCAAATACTTATCCATATTAGGCTTGATCCACAGCGCCGCTTCCCCGTGTCCCAACTCCACAGCCCGATCGATTATCCCATACCAATCTGTCAGAGGTTTCCCCGCTGCTTCCACCGCTTCCAAACAATCCCAAACTACTTTTGGTACCGATACTGGCGATACCGCATATCTCAGCAATTCCTCTGCACCTTCAGGCAAAATAATCACATTATTCTCAACCCAAATCATACCCACATCTTCCTCTCTTTCCCCTTGCCAGTTCACCTCGCCTCTCAAAGCATAACCCCAAGGTTCGATGAAATTTTCAATCAGATACTGCAACCATTCCACATAATCATAAAACTTTTCCACACCGCTCCACTGAATCCCCCTGCTGTCAGAAGTGGGAATCCACTTACACCACAATCCGGGCTGAGTTTTCGGCGGGCGGTTGTAATTTATGATGGAATCTTCGGAATATTCATCCCAGCTTTCATTGACAAAATAGCAGGCTTCTTCACCTAAAGGCAAACCCACCGCTGTTCTCGCCGCATCGGGAACATTTTGCAAAATTGCAGGATTTCGCTTCATCCGTCTAGTCCGAGCAAACTCTAATAAGTAAAGAGTTTCCCTCTCCAATAGTTGCTTGTTTAAATGAAAAATTCCGTCGAAAATTGTAGTGTATCCCATCTTTAAATCCTTGCCAATTAAACATCAAAAATTGCTGCGAATAACTAATGTATGAGTGACGCACGGGTGGTCAGAAACCGGGTTTTTTGCGAAATTTATTCGTTGTCACTTAGAGATTAGGTAAAAACCCGGTTTCTTTGGTCTCACGGGTGGTCAGAAACCGGGTTTTTTGCGAAATTTATTCGTTGTCACTCAGAGATTAGGTAAAAACCCGGTTTCTTTGGTCTCACGGGTGGTCAGAAACCGGGTTTTTTGCGAAATTTATTCGTTGTCACTCAGAGATTAGGTAAAAACCCGGTTTCTTTGGTCTCACGGGTGGTCAGAAACCGGGTTTTTTGCGAAAATTGTTCGTTGTCACCCAGAGATTAGGTAAAAACCCGGTTTCTTTGGTCTCACGGGTGGTCAGAAACCGGGTTTTTTGCGAAAATTGTTCGTTGTCACCCAGAGATTAGGTAAAAACCCGGTTTCTTTGGTCTCACGGGTGGTCAGAAACCGGGTTTTTTGCGAAAATTGTTCGTTGTCACCCAGAGATTAGGTGAAAAACCCGGTTTCTTTGGTCTTCATGCGTAAGTCTTGAATTGTTATATCCCTATTTTGCACGCTCCAAAAATCAGGACACAACCATACCAAAAATCAGTACACAACTATACTAAAAATAAGGACACAACATTGTTGTGTCCCTACTTTAGTGGTATCGGATCTCATGATACAACTATGTTGTGTCCCTACTTAGTCTTGTCCAAATTGCGCGACTCCAACCAAATAGGAATTGCAATCCAAGCAACTGTTAATAGCAAAGCAACTACTGCAAATTGAGCAGCCCAAGCTACCAACTTTTCTAAAGACACAACTTGTCCTAGGAAGTATGACAAACTTACCATGACAGATGCCCAGCTTGCGGCACCCAAAATATTGAAGAATGAAAATTGCAAAAAGGGCATTTCTGCGATACCTGCTAGAGGGCTGGCAAATATTCGCAGCAGTGCGATGAAACGGCCCAAAAATACGGCTTTAGCTGCATTTTTGCTGAACTGTTCTTTTAAGTCAAACAGTTGTTCTTCCCGAAAGCGGAAAAATTGTCCCAGCTTCAGGAGTAGGGGCCAGCCGCCGTATCTACCGATCGCATAACCGATATTTCCGCCCACCGTCGCACCGGCGATCGCACTTCCGAGTACATACCAGTAATTCAGTTCCCCACTGCCGGCTAAAAACCCGCCAGCAATCGTAATTGTCTCGCCTGGGAGAGGAACTCCCAGATTTTCTAGCAAAATCCCCAGAAATACAGCCCAGTAGCCGTAATCTCGCGCAAATTGCTGAATAGTATCTAAGGATAAAAACTCAAAAGACATTTCGATACTGCCTTCGTAAACTTTTGCAAAGCTCAATACTTTTATATATTGGCTCGATTCGGCCAATAGTGCAATCTTTCGCTGTGATGAAAAACACACTACACTTGCGATCGCCCGCCCAACAAAAAACTACTCTTCAGAGGATTATAGATAAATCGAGAATTCTTGCGGTTGGCGATCGCCCGCCGCCTGGGAGTCATCCTACTCAATCGATCGCCCGGGCGATCGCCACCGATTCCCACGATCCCGGCATCGCGCCTCCTCAAACCTTAGCTAAAATCCGCTGATTCTGTTGAGAGAATCAGCCAGTGAATTCACTGACTCATACTTGACAATCGTAGGATAACTGCTATGGAATTCCCCAACTTCAAGAAACACATCGTCATCCAACCTCACAACTGTCTCGACTCCCAAGCAGGCACCCTCCTCCAGCAACAGCTAGCCGAGATTTTGCCCGATCGCTACCAACTCTGGGTAATAGACATGGGTGACGTAGATTTTATCGACAGTTCGGGTTTGTGTGCCTTAGTCGGGGGACTCAACGCCGCCCGCCATCGGGGATGTCGCCTGGTTATTTGCAACCTCTCAGTTACAGTCAGGCTGATTTTTGAAATTACTCAACTCGACCAACTTTTTGAAATTTTTGACAGTTTCGAGCAAGTTATCTCAACAGAAACTCTTGCTTTAGTTGCTTGATAAAAATTATACTATCTCGGGTTAATTCCCCATAATTAGGTTCGTAGTAAGGACTTTAGTCCTGATTTATTCATTAAGAAAGGACTAAAGTCCTCACTACAAACATCACTACTTTTGTCCTGATTTATTCATTAAGAAAGGACTAAAGTCCTCACTACAAACATCACTACTTTTGTCCTGATTTATTCATTAAGAAAGGACTAAAGTCCTCACTACAAACATAAAGAAGTAATTTGTATATCGTAAATCGGCTTATTTGTCAAGCAGTACCAGTGACAGACAAATAAATCCGGCTCTTGAACACCGACAGAAGCGATCGCAGGCGCAGCCGGAAAAGGCCACAGGCGATCGAAACAAATCCTGTCGCCAACGAACCCGAACTGCATCAAATAAGTCGCCGGAGGCGCATTCAAAAGACTCAGCAAGCGGTAAGCCAAATCGTACAACTGCTGGCGCCAAACATCCGACAAGTGCAGCGGCTGACGGTAAATCAACTCGCCTGACAACTTGTCCGATTCCGCAGCGATCGCCTCAGCATACAGCGGCCCCCTGGCTGTCAGCACCACCGGCAGCCAAAAATTGCCATCGCCGACGGGCACTTGTAGTTCCTCGGCGACTCGATCGCGCGCCGCCGACACATTGGCGCCAAATCGAAACACATCTTGACTGGGCCCAACCAGATTTGGCGGTAGATCCAGCGTCAAAGCACAAACGATCGCCCCATCGGCGAGTTCGCCTGAGCCTAATTGGGCCACCCCACAGATATCAACTTCTGTTACAGGATCTGATTGAGCGATCGCCTCCAGGAGAATATCGGCCGCGGTTTTGTCGCCGCCCGCCACAATCAAAACCTTAGACATTCCCAAAGCTGGGCATTTGAATCCCGCGATCGTCATCTGGATCGACGCTCGGCAGATCCAGGCCCTTCGCCTTGCGATTGCGTACCGCCAGACGGTAAGTAACGCTTTGCAACTCGGTGTGCAACTGGCGGTTTTCCTTTTGTAGTTGATCCAATTTTTCCTTAATCGGCTCGATCCGTTCGGCGAACTTTTGGCGGTAAACCCCTGGCAATTCCTGAACCACTTGTTCGAGCATTCTAGAGCGATCGGTCAATTCTTGCACCGATTGCCGCAGTTGGTAAACCTCAGTATCCCGATCGGCGATTTGTTCTTGATAAAAACTTACCTGTTCTTCCACAGATTGCAGTTGTTCGCGCATCGCCTGCATTTGAGATTGGTGACGGTCTGAAACTTCCGGTGCCGGCACAAAACTCGAATTTCCCTTTACCAGCCTAAAAAGTTCTTGAGACAACTGCTGCACCAGTTGGTCTCGCATTTGCAGCTCTTCGGTGAGACGAGATACTTCTGATTGCAGTTCTTTTGAGCTTACAAGTTTAGTTTGATTCACGATGACTCTCAGCTTTTGCTATATATTGTGTTTCTTTAAAATATCTTTGCCTTAGCGCAGAGGCAAGAGGCAATTTAAAACTTTTGAACCTGTCAAGCAGGCGGTCGATCGACCATAGGTCAACGATCAAGCCAATTCTACCTCACATCAGGCGTCAAAATCAGTTTCATCTGTGGCGACTTCCTGACCTGAGAAACCCGACCCGATTTTGTTGATTTCTCGTCTGTGGTTGCAAAACTTGTATCAAGCTGGTTTCTAGCTAGCGATCGCCCGGGCCAGGAAACTCTCGGAACTATTGGTCTAGAAACGTGGTTTTTGAGTTTTGTCTGAAGGTGGTGAGAGCGATCGTGTCTAACCCATCGCCGCCGAGAGCACTTTGCCGGCTGCGTCCAAGCTGCTACCAAAACAGATAATTCCGTCCTCGTGGCCGGCCATCGCCAGAATTTTGCGATCTGCTAAATTCTCCTCGTCAAAAAGTCTCAACATTTCCCAAGCCATCTGGGGAGTGCCATAAGGTATTTCTTTTCTAGTAGTAGGAATTTTAAACAGCAGTTGCTGCCATAGTTGAGGATTGTGGATGTGAATTATCCCCCCCACATCCTTTCTGTGAAGGTATAGTACCGCGTGAGTCAGGGACTCCGACGAAGCTGGTACGGGGCCCTGACAGCCGAGGAAATTTTGTTCTAAGTTAAATTCCGTAACGGTACAGTACGATTCCGGGCCCATAGCCCGCAGGTGTGCAGTTTGGGTACCGGAAATCACGAACTGGCAAGAATTGCCAATCCTGAGGCTGACGTTTCCAAACCCAATACCATTTTCGTAGACGCCAATTAGTCCCCACGAGTGGAGTCGATCGCGCCAGTCTATCAAATCCGCTATCTCCGACTCAGATACGGGTTCTGCCTGTTTCCAGTCGCAGCGGTACTTAACGACTCCTTCATCCATTTATTTTTACTGCCTGTCGCCGGCACCACACGCAAGTCTGAGGAGCCGACTTCACCGAAGTTGTGAATCTGCTTTTTTGCCTGCTGCTTTTTGTCGGTAGTGCATGAGTGCGTTTAATAGTCTACATTCCTGTGTCACCGTAATTGGCGATCGACATCAGCAGAAAGTAAACTACGAAAGAAGAGCCAATTATGCCAAATATCATGGTTGTCCCTCAACAGGTGATTACAAAACTTGAATGTGAAAACGCACACTTTCCGGCTGGGAGTTTGTTCCAGGCTCTTGCCCGATCGAGTTTCTTATGTGAAACTATGTAACAGATCCGAACCACTTCTCGTTCTAGACTACAGCATTTATACTGAGGTGACTTACTCCCTAAGAAATATTTAACGAGCAAGTAGCCCTCATCCGGTAACTTACGTAAAAAACAACCGTAGATTTACTTAATTTTTTAAATTATACATACATTTAACCGAGTCGAACAAAAAAATCAAAGATTTTTTAGATTGTTGCCTAAAAACCAAGAGCCGATCGAGCAACAAGCTGCTCGATCGGCTTTTGGTTTTTTGTGGGGCAGCCCTTGCTGTCCTTTAAATGTGGAAGTGATATAAGATACTACCGTCGTCTTTAATTTCGCAATTGGCATTAAAGACTTCAGCTTGTTGGTTCAAAAAACGCTGGGCGACATCCGGCGACAGCCGCGTCTCCATCGCAAACCGCACCAGAGTGATTTCGCCACTGCCTTCTTTGATCAGTCGGTACAAAGCACTTTGAAGCCTTTCGCTCTCTTCTCGCTGAAAAGCTGTTTTGTTCTGCCAATCGGCCACCGAAGGAATCAAACCGCGGCTGACTAAAATCGCCAACAGCAAGCCAACTCCCAAAATTAGAGGCACAGTCGGATCGCTCGTGGGTGTCGCCACAATTTGCGGCGCTGCGGCGGCGGCCAAACTGCTCACCATTTCTTTTTCCGAAGCTTGCGTATCCGCCATCGCTAGCTGAGTTTTGTTGTAAACGTCTTGCTGAAGCTTCATTTGCTGCAACAGGCGAGCGCGCTCTCTTTCGTATTGGTCGAGTTTTTGCTGAGCTTGTTTCAGGTCTTGAGTGACTTGTGCCAAGCGTTGGTTGAGCGTTTGATTGACTGATTGCCACCGATATCTGTTAATCAGGCGGCTTTTTTCCACCATGCCCTTCATCAACATATCCGCCGTTTGCACTGCTTGCTGCTGATCGAGCGATCGATACCCAACAGCAATCTCTAGCGGTTGTTCCGGCTTAGAAATCTTGACGCTAGCATTTTGTCGAACTTGCTGCGGCGACAGCTTAACAGCATCTGCCACTGCTTTGACAACATTATCTGCCAGCAGAACATCCGGAGTCAGTTGCTCTCCCTGCTTGAGAATTGTCGTCCCCGTGCTGGAAAATTTGACTGGCGGATTATTAGAAGTGAGAGTGCCTTGAGCCATAAATCCGGGCGGCGGAGCTAGGCGGTAGGCAAGGGCCCCTGAAATACCCATAATTACAGCAAAACTGCCTAAGGCAATCCATCTGTATCGATTTGCTGAAGATCTAAAACGTAAATTTCCCATTTTGATAGTCAAGTCATAACTTTCACTTTGCTTGCAGCTAGTCCCAAACCAAAGAGCGACGATCTGTTTCTTTTGAGTGAAATTGACTGCTGAAAAATCTCTCAGATTGTAGCGAAAAGCTCTCAGACCGGCTTTTCAGATTTGCCAATATTCACGCTCGGAAAAAAGCATCGTACTTATGTTTTATGGTAACTATAACCTGAGCTTTTATCTTGAGGAATTACTCAAAAAATTAATAGGTGACAAGGATTCAGAAAGTCTGCTGCCACCTGTGGCGCCTCGTGCCAGAGCGAGCTAGGGCACGAGCTTCGCCGTGTTTGTTGACATTCAAAACTTTCTCTTGGGAGCCTCGGTCAATCCTCCAATTATTTTACTTCTTGCTGTGCGTTTTGCGGAAGCTATCGGGCAAGTGCGTCGTTATTCGATCGCAGATAATAACACGTCGCAAGAATTTTTTACTTTGGTTTAGTGGCGACGTTAGTTGTGTCGCGGCACTTCGCCAAAGTCTGGGACGTTGCCAAACTAGATATTTTTTACCGCCGCCATATTTAAATCCGTGACAGTTACAGAAAGCCCATCATCGCGCCTCAAGACTCGATGCGATCGACTCCCCTCACTCATCGCAAACTGCTACTCCGTGCTCGATCTTCTCAAATAAGAGCCTGTCAAACAATGAAAAAAACCTTAAATATTATTCCTAAAAAGTTACTAGCCAAGAATTATACCATGCCTTCAGAGTGTTTGCTACAAATAAAAAAGATGTGGAGCAGGTGGCGAGACCGGCTCCACATTCAATGATGGTTTGAGCAAGGTACGATCGACCTATGACGGTCAATGTTCAGAAGCCGATCGGCAAAATCAGACCCTCGCGGGCCATAACAGCCTTAGGAAAAGCGATTTGCACGTCTTCGGCGATGCGATCGAGAAAATCGTCTGTATGAGCCGGATCGTGGTGAAAAATCACCACCCGTTTCACCCGGGCTTCCTTAGCCATTCTCACAGCTTCCTGCCAAGTCGAGTGTCCCCAGCCCACCTTCGGAGACTTGGGGTTGTGATATTCCTCGTCTGTGTACATCGCATCGTAAATCAGCACGTCAGCATCGAGGGCTAAATTGTAAACATTCTCATCGAGTCGATCTGGAAAATGTTCCGTATCAGAACAGTAAACAACAGAACGTCCCTGCCAAGTCACCCGATATCCCATAGCAGTATTCGGGTGATTGAGAGAACCCGTCCTAATCTCAATATCGTCCAGCATCATCGTCTGGTTGTGATCGATCTCATGAAAATTCAAATCAGCCGGCAAACCCATCAGAGGCACCGGCGAATTCGAGTGCAGAACCCGTTCGACGAAGTGCCGTTTCAGGCAATCTCCATCGGGGGGAATTGCCCCGTAAATATCAAAGCGATTGCCACGGATGAAAGCTGGGGCGAACATCGGGAACCCTTGAATGTGATCCCAGTGATAGTGAGTAAAAAACATATAAGCTTGCACGGGCATTTCTTGCACCAACTGGTCTCCCAGCATCCGCAAGCCTGTTCCGCCGTCAAAAATCAAGCGTTTTCCACCGACTCGCATTTCCAAACAAGAAGTGTTGCCGCCGTAGCGAACAGTTTCCTGTCCCGGTGTCGGAACACTGCCCCGCACGCCCCAGAACTGTACTACAAAATCATCTATACCTGTTATTGCTTCGGAGGGTTGAGGGCAATCCAGGGGATTTGCCACTACAGAGGACAAGCTGATTTCCATTTTAAAATTCAGACTTTAAGGTTCCACATTGTCCGTGATGGCGCAGCAGATGGTCGCACAAAACTAAAGCTACCATTGCTTCCACCATTGGCACAGCTCTTGGCAAAACGCAAGCATCGTGCCGTCCTTTTGCCGCTAGCAGCGTTGCTTCACCCTCTCGGGTAACTGTACGCTGCTCCTGGCGAATTGTCGCAGTTGGCTTGAAAGCCGCCCGCAGAATGATATTTTCACCGTTAGCAATGCCACCCTGAATTCCGCCTGAGCGATTCGTTACTGTACGAATTTCTCCTTGTTCATCAGTATAGTATTCATCATTATGTTCGCTGCCCTTAAGTAGAGTCCCGGCAAAGCCCGAACCAATTTCAAAGCCTTTGCTAGCGGGTAATGACATGATCGCTTTGGCCAAATCGGCTTCGAGTTTGTCGAATACGGGCATTCCCAGACCTTTGGGTACGTTGCGGGCGACGCATTCGACGACACCGCCGATCGAATCTCCGCTGTCGCGCACTTTTTCGATCAGTTCAATCATGCGATCGGCACATTCGGCATCGGGACAGCGGACGATGTTGCTTTCTACTTGTTCTAAGGTAACAGTGTCTGGGTCGGCGACGCATTCTAAGTCTTTGATGCGTTTGACGTAGCCGACTATTTCGACGCCAGCGGATTGGAAGAGAATTTTTTTGGCGATCGCCCCTGCTGCTACTCTACCAATTGTTTCTCTCGCCGACGAGCGACCTCCGCCTTGCCAGTTGCGAATCCCGTACTTAGCATCGTAGGTAGCATCAGCGTGGGAAGGGCGGTAAGTCGTGGCCATTTCGCCATAATCTTGGGGGCGAGTGTCTTGATTGCGGACTAAGATGGCGATCGGAGTTCCTAGAGTTTTGCCTTCAAACACCCCGGAGAGAATTTCGCAGGTATCAGCTTCTTTGCGGGGTGTAGTAATTTTGCTTTGTCCGGGGCGACGGCGATCGAGTTCCGCTTGAATTTCCGAGGCGTCGATCGACACCAGCGGCGGACAACCATCAATTACTACTCCCACACCCCCGCCGTGAGATTCCCCAAATGTCGATATCCGAAATAGATGCCCAAAGCTATTGCCCATAGTGCTTTCGCGTGAAACTTGATAATTTTTACTTTAACTGGAAGATAGATTTCTGAAATTATAGATTTAGCGTATTTTGAAGAATATAGCATTGACTGAGGGTTTCAGGTCGATCGGGCTGCACAGAAGTTCGATCGCATCGGGGAGAGTGAGAGAGTGGGAGAGGGGGAGAGGGGGAGAGTGGGAGAGTGGGAGAGGGGGAGAGGGGGAGAGTGGGAGAGTGGGAGAATTGGCAAAATCTTGCTTCTTCCTTCTTTCCTTATCCTTTTTCCTTCTTCCTTCTTCCCTCTTCCTTCTTCCTTCATCTTTAATCTTTAATCTTCGTGTTCTTCAAAAGGGTCTCTCAATTCCTTAGCTGGAGGGCCAAAAGCCGTGTAGATCGAGAAACCGGTGATTGCCACCAGACACATACCGAGAGAAATGCCGAGAACTGCTGCTGGTTCCATATTGAAGAGCCATTATGAGTGATTCCCTCTATAATATTACAAAAAATAACAATTCGTCTAATATTCGAGCGATTTTAGTCGCGGTACGGTATGGCAGGGTTCTAAGGGGAGAGCGAGAGAGTGGGGGACTCGGGGATCTCAAAAATTGCGATCGCAATTAGGGGTGGAAATATGTCAAACTTTTCTGTAGAGATTCATTGGTAAGTGACTTATGGCACAACGGACTTGGTTGGGAGACAGACTAAAACCCCTTAACTCAGAATACGGCAAGGTAGCCCCCGGTTGGGGAACCACCCTATTGATGAGCGTATTCATCGGACTGTTTTTCGTGTTCTTGTTGATTATTTTGCAAATCTACAACTCTTCTCTGATTCTAGAGAATGTGGATGTCGATTGGTCGAGCCTCGGCCGCTAAATTTTGAGCACCGAAATTTAAGACTAACAGTAAAAGCTGAGGGTAGAGGAGAAATGGTAAAAGCTAAGTTTTCCCATTTTCCCTTGCCCTTTCCCGTTAGTACCTCTTCAGTTGACAGTTGACAGTTGACAGTTGACAGCTACCTCTCCCGGTCAGTCCGAGGATTGGAGTAATGAATAGTCTGATTTTACTTTTTCGCCTTTAAGTGAGAGGCTTTAAACCACTTCTTTCTGGTAATTAAATGCTAACTAATTAAACAAATTGCAGGAGAAACAAAATGAATATTTTTGGCATTGGCTTGCCGGAAATGGCAGTAATTTTCACCATCGCCCTGTTGGTATTCGGCCCGAAAAAATTACCAGAAATTGGTCGGAGTTTCGGGAAAGCACTTCGGGGTTTTCAAGATGCTTCGCGGGATTTTGAGTCAGAGTTTACGCGGGAAGCAAAGCAGTTAGAAGAAGCAGTGGCGAAAAAGCCGGAACCAGAAAAACTCGCGGCTGCTAAGGAAGATAGCACAGACAGTTAGATGAACAACACTCAGAAGTCGGCAACTCCAGCGGAGTTAGTGATTCCCCAGCTAATTGTGGGTTTGGGGAATCCTGAACCAAAGTACGATCGCACGCGACACAATATCGGCTTTAATGCAGTAGATGCTTTGGCAAAAGCTTGGCAGATTTCGCTGTCGGAAAATCGCAAGTTTCAAGGCATCTTCGGCGAGGGAAATCGGCCGCGCGGACAGAAAATTAGGTTGCTGAAACCGCTGACGTACATGAATTTGTCAGGCCAATCGATTCGGGCGGCGGCGGACTGGTACAAAATACCTGCGGAGTCCGTGTTAGTAGTATACGACGATATGGATTTGCCGATCGGGAAAATGAGAATGCGGCTAGCCGGTTCAGCAGGCGGGCACAACGGCATGAAATCGACAATCTCTCATTTGGGCACAGACAAATTTCCCCGATTGCGGATTGGGATTGGCAAACCTCAAAGCGATCCTGCTAAAAATGAGAAGGATACGATTTCCTTCGTGTTAGGAAAATTTTCGTCAGAGGAAAGTCAGTTAGTAGAGAAGATGTTGAAACTGGTTGTAGAGGCGATCGAGCTAAGTCTACAGCAAGGAGTAGAAAAAGGGATGAGTCTATATAACAATCGTACCATTGTAGAAACAAACGCGGAAACAAAAGGGTGAGTTCGAGAGGTTTGCCGGAAACAACTGCATATGTCCGAGTTACAGGCCAATCCTGGCTAAAAGGCACACTTGAAGGTGAAGTGACTGCCGGCAGTTTTGAGTGGCAGTTTCAATGGCGTTTCAGGGAAGAAAAAACACTAATACTTGAGCCTTCTCAGGGTAGAGCATTGATTCAGGAACCGCTGCACCGTTTTCTAGAAAAATGGGATTATCAGCTTGAGCCTGGGGGCGATTATTCGTTTACAGTTCGAGCTCAGTTTTAAGTGTGTTTTTGCGATAGTTAATTGCCTAAAAGTGTCATTGCGAGGCACGAAGCAATCGCAGAGACTCAGATAATTTCCTTCCTCAATAAACACCGAAAAGTTAGTATTCGTATAATTGCCTAAAAGTGTCATTGCGAGGCACGAAGCAATCGCAGAGACTCAGATAATTTCCTTCCTCAATAAACGAAAAGTTAGTATTCGGATAATTGCCTAAAACTGTCATTGCGAGGCACGAAGCAATCGCAGAGACTCAGATAATTCCCTATTATCGTACAAGATACATTAAAAACAAGATAATTGAGACAGAGTAAAGGTTCAAGCGTACCTTACTTAATTGAGAAGTAGCATAGTCTTTGCGATTGCTTCGCTAAGAGCTCGCAATGACAAATAGCGTTAACCCAACAGTATTGAAAAATAACCAAGACAATATAAAAAAAGGGATAATCATGAGTAAAGAAATCGACATTCAAGTTAGTAGTGGTAATATATTTGCGGATTTGGGTATGCCTAATGCGGATGAAATGCTCATGAAGGCTGAACTGGTGCGCCAGATAAATCAGATAATTACTCAAAGAAAACTGAATCAACTTCAAGCCGCAGAAGTATTAGGAATTGACCAGCCCAAAGTTTCAGCTTTGATGAGAGGAAAGCTAACAGGTTTTTCGACAGAAAGGTTGTTTCGGTTTTTAAATGCTTTAGGGTGCGATGTGCAAATTGTGGTGAAGCCAAAGCTCAAATCACCTGCGATTCCAGGAATCAGTGTTGTTACTATCTGATTCCTGAAAAGCAGGCGCAGTTGCTTCTCGGTAAGCGCCGCAATAATACATGGTCAAAACTGCTTTGTAAGCCCAGTGATTTGATGGCACATCTGTAAAAGGATTTGGCAGAGTTTCCGCGCGATTGAGCACGCAAGCATTGAGGATTTGTTCGCGGGTTGGCTGGACTTGAACTAAAGAGTTATTTTGCTTTGGTTGTGTAGGATTTTGCGATCGTGCGGGAGATGAACAAAAAGCACTAACTAGCAGTATAATTGTGGAAACGATTCTGAGTTTAAGCATCTTATTAGTTTTTGTGCGACAATATATCCTAACTTTCACTCCATTTCATGAAAACTATGCCGAGTCGTATTCTCCGCAATCGTTATCAAATTATCGAATACTTGTCCGGAGGTAGTTTTGGTGACACTTACCTCGCCAAAGATTTAGACTTACCCGGACATCCCCACTGCGTTGTCAAACATCTTCAACCGAAACACCCTGACCCTGACAACCCTAACCCTAACCTTTTACCACTTGCCAAACGCTTCTTCAACACAGAAGCCGAAACTTTGCATAAATTGGGTAAGCTACACAAGCAAATTCCCAGCCTTTCTGCTCATTTTGAGGAAAAGGGGCAATTTTATTTGGTGCAAGATTTTATTGACGGACATGACCTGAAGACAGAACTGATTCTAGGTAAAAAATTAAGCGAATCCTATACTATTACATTATTGCACGATATTTTAGAAGTTTTAGCAATTGTTCACCAGCAAAATGTGATTCATCGCGACCTGAAACCTGCTAATTTAATGCGTCGTCGTCAAGATGATAAAATTATCTTGATTGATTTTGGGGCGGTCAAGGAAATTACCGCAATGGTTGTGAATGCTCAAGGGCAAACGGAGTTAACTATTGCAATTGGTACTCGTGGTTATATGCCGAGCGAACAAGCAAGCGGCAAACCTAGACTTTCTAGTGATATTCATGCAGTGGGGATGATTGGGATTCAAGCCTTGACTGGTCAACTTCCTCATACCTTACCAGAAGATACGCAGACAGGAGAGGTAATTTGGCGAAATCAGGCTCAAGTTAGCAATAATTTAGCGAATGTTTTGGATAAAATGGTGCGAGACCATTTCAGTCAGCGTTATCAAAATGCAGATGAAGCATTGCAAGCAATTTTATCTTTGTCGCGGCCTTCCCCGCCACCACCGTCACCACCACCACCACCACGAGGTTCGACAGTGCGCGTAATTTCGACTAACACGACAAGGCGAACTGTATTACAATTATTGGGTTTTGGTGGACTGGGACTTGTCGGTGTAGTTGTGAGTCAAAGTTTGCTTAAAAACTCCTCTCAAACTCCAACGGATCAGCCATCGCCACCGATATTACCGAAGGATACACCATCTCCTTTGCCACCTCCAGAAACTCCACAACCAGAACCACCAACACCAAAAAGTCCAGCGCCAAAAGTATCGTCAAATCCGCTAAAAACAGTTCAATTTGAAACGGTGACAGTGAATTCAAAGGGGGAAATCACCAAGCGCAGCCAAAGTCAAGCACAGGTTTTTACAGAAACTATCGCCAATGGCATTACTTTAGAGATGATGGCAATTCCTGGGGGCCGTTTCGTCATGGGTTCCCCCAATACGGAAGCACAACGAAGTAACGATGAAGGGCCGCAGCGTACTGTTAATGTCGCTCCATTTTTCATGGGAAAATATGAGGTGACTCAGACTCAATGGCGTGCTGTGGCAGGTTTACCGACAGTCAAGATTGACCTCAAGGCTAATCCTTCTAATTTTAAAGGTGATGATTTGCCTGTTGAGCAAGTAAGTTGGAATGATGCTATAGAATTCTGTGCAAGATTATCTCAACTTACTGGCCGCAATTATAGATTGCCTAGTGAGGCCGAATGGGAATATGCTTGTCGGGCAGGAACGACTACACCTTTTTATTTTGGGGAGACAATTACAACTGATTTAGTTAATTATGAGGGGAGTAGTCCCTATGGTTCGGCACCGAAGGGAACCTATCGTGAAAAAACAACTGCTGTGGGTAGTTTTCCGCCTAATAGCTTTGGACTTTATTATATGCACGGGAATGTCTTTGAATGGTGTCAAGATATTTGGCACGATAATTATAACGGTGCGCCGACTGATGGTAGTGCTTGGGAAAGTGGTGGAGATAGCAAAAACCGGGTGCTGCGTGGTGGTTCGTGGCTCATCGATGCGGTCAATTGCCGCGCTGCGTATCGTGGCAACCATTCGCCGGACAATCGCGGCAGCTACTCCTTCGGTTTTCGGGTTGTTTGTGCGGCTGCGTGGACTTCTTAGCACTTTGCTCTTTTGCTCTTTTGCTCTTTACCCTTCTTTCTTTTTTCCCTTCCCATTGTCGCCTCTGGCGACTCGATTTATTTTCGCACTCTGGATGCACTCCCGACCAAGAAACCGGGTTTTTTACTTAATCTGTGGAGTACAGCGAAGGATATCGTCAAAAAACCCGGTTTCTGGCCACCTGTGCGTAAGTTCTGTTTGGGAAAATCGCTGTCACTGTGTCAATGCTTTCTGTAGAGACAAGTCTGCTGAAATAGTCTGGTTTATTTACGGAGGAGTTGGTGCTGATTTAGGATGGGTTCCCGCGTAGTAAACAAGCACTTTGCGTTTGTGTTCATCCGGTACATAAAATACTCTATCTGAACTTGTTACTTCATATTCCCACGCACCTTGATAAAGTTTGCCTTTTAACGGAAAAACTCTCCTCGGTTTTCTCACCATCGGGCTAGTACATAAATCTTGATAGCAGCGACGAGCATTCTCAGGAGCACGTAACGATAAAGCTTCCCAATCTCGGTTAACCCGTCGGTTTTTCGCTACTACTAACCAGGGCGATTCAGGCAATTGCGCGATAATTTGGGCTGCATTTTCTTTAGTAGATAGGGATGTTCTGGGTGCTGTAAGTGCTTCTTCAGGCGGGATTACCAACTCTGAAAGCATGGGTACAGATGCGGAAAGTTGTTGAGAGGAAACCCCGTTTTCTGAATCATCTGGAGTAGGTGGAGTATGCGTCATACCTGAGTGGATTCAGTAGTGCTTTCTATTTGAGGTGGTGTCAGCAAAACTTCGTCAATTTCATCGCTGAAAGCTGCTGCGAGTTCCGGGCTAGCAATTGCTTTAGCGCTTTCATGCCATTCATGAATTACAATCTCAATCTGATTCCACGCGCCCGATTCCGACTCAGCAAGTCGGTAAGCTTTTTCTAATTCAGCAATCAATTCGCTGAGTTCATCTGAGTCAAATACTGTCAGCCAATAATAGGGATTTGCTGAACTAATCGCTTCTCCCAATCGCAGCCGGTAAGCAGCCGCCGTCACTTCAAATACAGTCAAAGAAAGCGTCGCAGCTTTTACCCACAGCGTCATCTCCTCCCGGCGCAGTAAAGCAAAATGCTGGTCGTTGCGAGTGATAGTTACAGGGTGCTCCATCGCCAAATCCAGAACTCGATTCGGTTGCTGGTTCAATTCCGTTGCGGTAATTAATTCATCGCCGTAAATAAGGCGTGAAGATTCACTTAGCATAGTTTTTGCGTCTCTATGAATTCAGTATAACATAATTATCAATTAACTAAGTTAGCTAAGTTGTAGGGTGCGTTGCCTGCGATAAATTCGGGCGGGCACGCACCATCCACCGCCCCTACCAGCGACGCACCTAACGAATATATTACAAACGTTTGGACTGTTCCGACATCTGCCGCATTCCCACGGCCAACACGCTCAAAAACAAAAGCCCGATCGCACCAGCCAACGGATTGCCGTTAATTCCAGTTACCCAATCCGGGACAGAGCCAGAATATCGTACTAACTCCCCGACGTTAATTATATAGTATCCCCAGACTAAACCTGCATGAAGCCCGATCGACAAACCCAATCGATTTTGACGGCTGCGCTTTGCCAAAACCAGAATCAAACCCAACAACAACAAGCCCGGAAACTGAGGCCAAGTCCGCAGCATTCCCTCCACAGATTTGATAAAATGAGATAGGGCAAATACCAGACTGTTCGCCCGCACAGACATTGGATAACTGTAATCCCGCTGCAACTCGTCGAGCAACCAACCCCGGAATACCAACTCCTCCGCAAAACCGACTGCAAAGGCGCTTAATAGCCCTTCTGCAATGATTCGAGGCAAATTATGAGAATTTTGCCATGCGACAAAGCCGAGCATTCCTTGCGCTAAAAATAGGGTGAAAGTGATCGAAATGCCGATCGCCAATCCAGTCAAAAGTTCAAAACCGTTTTGTCGCGTATTAACTAAACCGTAACTTTTCAGCAATTGAGTTTGTCCGTAAACCTGTTTTCCCCAGCGCGGCACTAGCAACAGAAATTCGGTAAACAACAATCCCATTGTTAGAATAGTTGCGAGGTTGCTATCTTTAACTAACAGATAAATTGGTGCGGCGATGGGCAGCCAGATTGCTGCTAATATTAATAGGAAAATAATTACACGTAATAAAAATGGATAAGTGGCTATTTTTTTGCGGTTAATCATTGTTGTAAATTAAATTGATTTTACATGACATTTGTAGGGACAGAACGGCGGTTGAAACCGCATCTACAAAAACGATGTCCGCCTTCGCGGACTAAAGAAAATAACGTAATTTCAACGACCTGGTTTTCTTCAACCTGCGGAGGCAGGTTTTGTTTGTGTAGACGCGGTTTCAACCGCCGAATCTTTTAAAGAAAACAACGTAATTTCAACGATCTGGTTTTCTTCAACCTGCGGAGGCAGGTTTTGTTTGTGTAGACGCGGTTTCAACCGCCGGGTTTCAAGAAAATAACGTAATTTCAACCACCGGGTTTTCTTCAACCCGCGGAGGCGGGTTTTGTTTGTGTAGCGGTTTCAACCGCCGGGTATTCTGGTTTTCTTCAACCCGCGGAGGCGGGTTTTGTCTGTGTAGACGCGGTTTCAACCGCCGGGTATTCTCAACAAAAAAACGTAATTTCAACCACCGGGTTTTCTTCAACCCGCGGAGGCGGGTTTTGTTTGTGTAGACGCGGTTTCAACCGCCGGGTTTCAACCGCCGGGTTTAAACCGCCGAGTCTTCTACGCAGATTATTATAAACACGCCATTGCCACGTCCCCAATGTACAAAGCCCACAGAAAAAGCTAGAATAGCATCATATCGGTTAAAACTTTAAGTAAAGCAAAGCCATAATATCAGATGACTGAAGTATCGGATTTCTCAAATGTCGATCGCGAATTAGACGACACAATATTAAGTTTCGCAGACATTCAAGCAGAACTCAACCTGCGCCGCGCTAAAGATGCTCTGCGAGATATAGTAGAACATCTCGATTTGACACCACAAGAGCGAACTGGACTAGAGCCGGAAATTGGCGGCTTGGAAACAATGCTCGACAAGCTAGAGCGCGCTTGCGTGCAAATCGCTGTGTTTGGGATGGTGGGAAGGGGGAAATCTTCGGTTTTAAACGCGCTTTTGGGTCAAAATGTGTTTGAAACCGGCCCGACTCACGGGGTGACTCGCACCACAACTATTGGCCAGTGGGATGTTGGAGATGGTGTTGATGACGATTTACCAAATCCTCGATTTTCGCCTGTTATTTACCGTTTGTCGCAAGTAGAATTAATCGATACTCCGGGAATAGATGAAGTTGACGGCGAAACTCGCGAACTTTTAGCCCGCCGCGTCGCGCAACAAGCTGATTTGATTTTGTTTGTCGTGGCTGGCGATATTACGAAGGTGGAATATCAAGCACTTTCGCAGTTGCGGGAAGCCGGAAAACCGATGTTATTAGTGTTTAATAAAATTGACCAGTATCCCGATGCAGACAGACTGGCAATTTATCATAAAATTAGGGACGATCGCGTGAGAGAATTGTTATCTCCCGATGAGATTGTGATGTCGGCTGCTTCACCTTTGACAGCGCAGGCGGTGCGCCGTCCAGACGGAAGTATGGGAGTAAAAATGACTCGCAGTTTACCACAGGTTGATGATTTAAAATTAAAAATCTTGGAGATTTTAGACCGGGAAGGTAAATCTTTGGTGGCGCTGAATACGATGCTCTGTGCTGGT
The DNA here is from genome assembly GCF_013299165.1 of Microcoleus sp. bin38.metabat.b11b12b14.051. Classification (NCBI taxonomy): domain Bacteria; kingdom Bacillati; phylum Cyanobacteriota; class Cyanophyceae; order Oscillatoriales; family Microcoleaceae; genus Microcoleus; species Microcoleus sp. bin38.metabat.b11b12b14.051. The sequence goes on along the minus strand of NZ_JAAFKD010000008.1, from coordinate 98,443 downwards.
GATATTAACGAGCAGTTGGTGCAGCGGAAAATGGAGATTCGAGATGCTGCTGCTAATCGGATTATCTGGAATGGGGTAATGACTAAAGCTGTGGCGATCGCCCTGAATCCTATTACTGTAGTTGATATTCTCAGCGGTGCTGTAATTGATGTGGTGATGATATTAACACTCTCTAAAGTTTACGGCATTCCGATGACCGAAGCGGGGGCGGTGGAATTGCTGCAAAAGATTGCGATTAGTATGGGCGGAATTACTGCGGGCGAATTGTTGGCTAATTTTGGCTTAAGTTCTTTGAAAGGATTGTTGGGTTTGGCGACGCCGGCGACGGGGGGTTTGGCTTTGGGGCCTTATATTTCTGTGGCGGTGACTCAAGCTGCTATTGCTGGGGTTTCTTGTTACGGAATTGGTCAAGTTACTAAGGCTTATTTGGCTAATGGTGCTTCTTGGGGTGATGATGGGCCGAAGGCTGTTGTGAGCAAGATTTTGGCTTCTTTGGATGAAGATTCTATTTTAAATCGGATTAAGGATGAGTTGCGGGCTAAGTTGGATTTGGGGAGTGTGGAAAAACACCGATCGCATTAATTTTTTGTTTGGGAATTATACCGGAGTACGATCGCCCGCGAACAGCCACCATTCAAAAGCTGCGCTAACGCGGGGGTACAGCAATGACCAAAAAGTCTTAATCCAAGCGTCTTGCGTCATTTGGGCGTCACCCACGAGCAGAAACAGACTGCGCTCTTGACAATAGATTTTTTTATTTATCGTATAAAATAGCCGGATCTGGGGCATCAGTAAAATTACAGACAAAAATCGACTTAAAAGTTGGACGATCGCCCCCTAGATAAAAAAAAATGTTAAGTTATGTAATGTCAAGATATCAGGAACATCTCATGGGTAACGTTCAAGCAACTTTTAGGGCTACCGAAAAAGCTTTTCATGTCGAGGGATATGAAAAAATCGACTTCAGCTTACTATATGTGGATGGAGCCTTTGGAGTTGAGAACTCTGAAATTGCAGACAGCTACCGTCACTTTGGGCGCTGTTTAATGGTGGTAGACAAAACAGTCTACGGCTTGTACGGTAAGCAGATGCACGCTTATTTCAAGCATCATCAAATTGACTTAACTGTATTCCAGGTAACAATCAAAGAGACAGATAAGACGTTACGGACTGTTGAGACGATCATTGATGCGTTTTCAGACTTTGGGCTGGTTCGCAAAGAGCCTGTTTTGGTGGTTGGCGGTGGTTTAACTACGGATGTGGCTGGCTTTGCGTGTTCCACCTACCGCCGTCGCACTAATTATATTCGAGTCCCCACAACGCTGATTGGGCTAATTGATGCGAGTGTCGCGATCAAAGTCGCCGTCAACCACGGTAAGTTAAAGAATCGATTGGGTGCTTATCACGCTTCTCAAAAGGTGATTCTAGACTTCTCGTTCTTGAAAACGCTGCCTGTGGATCAGGTGCGTAACGGCATGGCGGAGTTGATCAAGATTGCTGTCGTCGCCAATAGCGAAATTTTTGAGCTGTTGGAAGAGCATGGCGAAGCACTCTTGCATACTCACTTTGGCTACTTGAATGGTACGCCTGATCTCCGAGAAATTGCTCACAAGGTTACTTATGATGCGATTAACACGATGTTGGGGCTGGAAGTGCCTAACTTGCACGAGCTCGATCTCGATCGCGTCATCGCATACGGTCATACCTGGAGCCCTACTCTGGAATTAACACCGTCCATTCCGATGTTCCACGGTCACAGTGTCAACATTGATATGGCATTCTCGGCAACTATTGCTCAGCATCGGGGTTATATTTCGATCCTCGATCGCGATCGCATTTTAGGATTGATGAGCCGCATCGGTTTGGCGATCGATAGCCCTCATTTAACACCTGAATTGTTGTGGAAAGCCACAGAATCTATTAGTCGGACACGCGATGGTTTGGTGCGGGCCGCAGTTCCCAAGCCGATCGGCAGTTGTGTGTTCATGAACGATTTGACAAGGGCCTTTTTGGATGAAACCCTGGCAATTCACAAAGAAATCTGTCGTAACTATCCTCGCGGTGGAGATGGCGAAGATATGTATATGTCGTTAGACACGGCTAGCACTCCGATCGCAGCAGGGGTAAAAGCGTGACAGTAGCCCCTACAGTAGCCCCTAGACCTGTGACACCGCTAGGCATCTTGGCGGTACAACTCGAACATCTCACACAGCAGATCGAAGGCTTAGAGAACGTTGATGCAAATCTGAAGTCTCAATTGCGACAAGCCAGTGAGTTAGCAAATGGGTTAGATCCTTACATCAATAGCTGTACAACGCCGGAGTCTCCGGCTTTGGCCGCCCTGGTTAAGCGCACCCAAGCAGAAAATTGGAGCAAGCGGTTTTCTGACAGCGAGACTGTACAGCAGTTAGAGCAAGAAATGCTATCCGGGCATATCGAAGGTCAAACTCTCAAGTTTTTTGTGCATTTAACTCGGGCGAAGCGAGTGTTAGAAATCGGTATGTTTACCGGCTACTCTGCCCTGGCTATGGCTGAAGCCCTTCCCGATGATGGCGAAGTGGTTGCGTGTGAGGTAGATGCCTACGTGGCCGAGTTTGCTCAGCAATGTTTTAAAGAGTCTCCCCACGGCCACAAAATTTCGGTCAAGGTTGCACCGGCGCTGTTGACTCTCAAAGAGTTAGCCGCCGCTGGTGATGTGTTCGATTTGGTCTTTATTGATGCCGACAAGGCTGGATATGTAGACTATTTGAACTTGTTGTTAGACACCAAGCTACTAGCACCTAATGCTTTGATTTGTGTAGACAATACCTTGATGCAGGGGCAGCCTTATCTATCAGGTGAGGCTACTGCTAACGGGGTGGCGATCGCCAAATTTAACCAGGCCGTCGTAGACGATCCGAGGATTGAGCAGGTGTTGCTTCCTTTGAGAGATGGACTCACGCTAATTCGCCGAGTTTAGGTGACAATCCTACACCGAGCAATCAAATAGGTTTGTAGTGAGGACTTCAGTCCGCATTCATGAAGGACTGAAGTCCTCACTACAAACACTTTTTATTCAGAAGACTCGGCGGTTGAAACCGCGTCTTATCTACAAACCGATTTTATTCAGGGTGCTCAGGAAAGCATGACGCAAAAAATATCGATCGCACAGATACAGCCTGAGCGTCAAACAATGGCAAGTAACGGGTGGCTACAGAATTCAGTAAAAACAGTCGCAACTCTCAGTCTGCTGCTGTTGGTGCTACCGCTGAATGTCGCTTTAACGACGATCGCCCTGTTGGTAGCAATTTTAGTTAAACCGTTTCAGTCTCGGACAGTCGCCGCCAATCCCAAAACCATTCTAGTCAGTGGTGGGAAGATGACCAAGGCGTTGCAGTTAGCGCGATCGTTCGATCGGGCAGGTCATCGGGTAATATTGGTCGAAGCACACAAATACTGGTTAACCGGGCATCGATTTTCTTGGGCAGTCGATCGCTTTTATACAGTACCGAATCCTCAATCGCCTGACTACATCAATGCACTTTTAGAAATTGTCAAAAAAGAAGGGGTAAATGTTTACGTACCCGTTTGTAGTCCAGTTGCTAGTTATTACGATGCTCTAGCTAAAGAAGCACTTTCGCCACATTGCGAAATCATGCACGTCGATCCAGAAATGGTTCAGCAATTAGATGATAAATCTAAATTTTCCGCACTCGCAACATCATTAGGTCTTGCTGTACCTGAGTCCTACTGCATCACCGATCCCCAGCAAGTGGTTGATTTTGATTTTTCTGGGCAAGACCGCAAATATATTATCAAGAGCATTCCCTACGACTCTGTGCGCCGATTAGACCTAACTAAACTACCCTGCAATACACCAGCAGAGACAGCAGCATTTGTCAAGGATTTGCCGATTTCTGAGCGTAATCCTTGGATCATGCAAGCGTTTATTCCCGGCCAAGAATACTGCACCCACAGCACAGTCCGCGATGGGGAACTACGGCTGCATTGTTGCTGCGAGTCATCAGCATTTCAGATTAATTATGAAATGGTGGATCATCCAGAAATTGAAGCATGGGTGAGACAGTTTGTGGCTGGTTTGAATTTAACTGGTCAAGTTTCCTTTGATTTCATTCAGGCGAATGATGATGGACGCATTTATGCGATCGAGTGCAACCCTCGAACTCATTCAGCTATTACCATGTTTTACAACAATCCTGATGTCGCAAAAGCTTATTTAGAACGCGAACCCTTGTCTGATGCAATCAAACCCCTCGCATCAAGTCGTCCCACCTATTGGATTTATCATGAAGTTTGGCGATTGGTGACGCATTTGTGGTCGCCTGTGGAAACATGGCGCAGGTTGCAAATTATTGCTAGCGGCAAAGATGCCATTTTTGACTGGTTCGATCCACTGCCATTTTTGATGGTTCACCACGCACATATACCATGCTTGTTGTTAGGAAATTTGCGGCAACTTAAAGGCTGGATTCGGATTGACTTTAATATTGGTAAGCTTGTCGAATTGGCGGGAGATTAATTATGTCAGTATTGCGTGTTTTGCATTTGGTGGGTTCTGCTGTTGACGAATTTTACGGCGATTTATCGCGGCTTTACGCCGAAAATTGTCTGGAATTCACCGCCAATTCAGCACTCTATGAATTTCATATTGCCTACGTTTCGCCCGATGGCCAATGGCGCTTTCCAAAATCTCTAAGTAGTGAGGATCTCGCCCAAGCCGAACCCATGTCCTTAGCTGAAGCAGTTCAGGTTCTGACAGCACTCAACATTGATGTAATGTTACCACAAATGTTTTGCCTTCCTGGCATGACATACTATCGAGCTTTGTTTGATTTGTTGAACATTCCCTACATCGGAAATACTTCGGATGTGATGGCGCTGACTGCTAACAAAGCCAAAGCCAAGGCCGTTGTAGCCGCCGCAGGTGTAAGTGTTCCCGAAGGAGAATTGCTGCGCGCGGGAGAGACTCCCACAATTGCCCCTCCCGCAGTGCTCAAACCTGTGGATGCAGATAATTCTTTGGGGGTAGTCTTGGTGAAAAATCCTGCTGATTATGACTCTGCTTTGAAGACAGCATTTGGTTATTCAGATGAGGTATTGGTAGAGTCATTTATTGAACTCGGCAGAGAAGTCAGATGTGGCATTATTGTTCAGGATGGTGAGCTTGTGTGCTTACCGCTGGAAGAGTACCTGATGGACAAGGATGAGCGGCCGATTCGGAGTTATGAAGATAAGCTCAAACGAGATGAAAGTGGTGACTTAACTATGGTTGCTAAGGATAATAATAAATCATGGATTGTCGATCCTAGTGACCCGATTACTGAGAGGGTTTGGGAGGCTGCTAAAAAATGTCATGTAGCCTTGGGCTGCCGGCATTATAGTCTGTTCGATTTTCGCATCGATCCTAACGGTAAGCCTTGGTTTTTGGAAGCTGGGTTATATTGTTCTTTTGCTCGAACGAGTGTGATTTCTGCGATGGTAAAAGCGTCGGGTACTTCTCTGGATACGCTTTTTCAGACAATGTTGAATAACGCGCTTTGATAGAAACAATAATAGTCCTGGACGCACGAGGGGTCAGAAACCGGGTTTTTTACGAAAAGACGCGTTGTAACCCGCAGATTAGGTAAAAAACCCGGTTTCTTTCGTCTTAACGTAAATCTCAGAAACCGGGTTTCTAGGAGTATTTCTCGTCACCCAACCCAAAAACTCGTAGAAACCCGGTTTCTTGGCCCGGGCGTAAATCTCAGAAATCCGGTTAATCTCGGTATTTCTAGTCATCCAACCCAAAAACTCAAAGATGTCAAATAGGTTCTATAGAAGTTGCACACCCAAGCAAAGAAACCGAGTCTTTTTAACTCAATGTAGAGAACAGATATCTTGCCAAAGTCCTTTTAATTAATTTTTGGAACAGGCAAGATGCCCGTTCCACATCAAAAAAATATTCTTGTGGAACAGGCAAGATGCCTGTTCCTAGCTATTTTTGTAAGAGGTATAATCAATATTTATCGTAGACAACCATGTTTTTGTGTTATTCATAAACTAATTACCAACTACCAATTATTATATGTTATTAACCATATCAACAACTCGCGTTCCTGCTACTGATTTGGGCTATTTGCTGCACAAACATCCCGATCGCCTTCAATGCTTCCCGATGACTTTCGGACAAGCCAGCGTCTTTTATCCTGAAGCCAATGCAGACAAGTGCACGGCGGCTTTGCTGTTAGATGTCGATCCGGTGGGTTTGGTGCGCGGCAAGTCGAAATCGGACGATCGCCCTTTGCAACAATACGTCAACGATCGCCCCTACGTAGCCTCTTCCTTTCTCAGTGTCGCCCTCGCCCAGGTCTTCGGTACAGCCCTATCCGGGCGCTGCAAAGACCGCCCAGAACTCGCAGAAACTGCCATTCCGCTGACTGTTAAGCTGTCGGTTTTGCCCTGTCGTGGCGGCGAGAAGTTCCTGCGGCAAATGTTTGAACCGCTGGGCTATCAAGTCGCAGCAAAACCTCTGATTCTTGATGATAAATTTCCCGAATGGGGCGCGAGTCCTTACTTTGCTGTGGAACTGGAAAATACACTGCGGTTGGCGGATTTGTTGAGTCATCTTTACGTATTAATTCCTGTGTTGGATGACGATAAACATTATTGGGTTGGTGATGATGAAATCGATAAGTTATTGCGTCACGGTGAAGGTTGGTTGAACTCGCATCCCGCCCGCGAACAAATTGCTAATCGCTATTTGAAACGACAGCGCCGTTTGACTCGCCTTGCTGTGGCACAATTAGCAGAAGAAGATAATCTAGATCCTGACGATATCGCAGTTGTTCGTGCTTCGGAAGAGGAAGTTTTAGAACAGCGAATTAGCCTCAACGAACAACGTTTAGAAGCTGTGATGGAGGTTTTAAAAGCCAGCGGTGCTCAGCGAGTGGTAGATTTGGGCTGCGGTGAGGGAAAACTGCTACGATTGCTTTTAGCCGAAAGTGCGTTAGCGAAGCCCTCGCAGAGGATCGCCCAAATCACGGGAGTCGATGTTTCCTATCGGGCTTTGGAAATTGCCAAGGAACGATTGCAGGTCGATCGCTTTTCTCCCGCACAGCAATCTCGCTTACAATTGATCCAAAGTTCCCTGATCTATCGGGACAGTCGCTTGACGGATTTTGACGCAGCAGCGGTGATTGAAGTGATCGAACACCTTGATTTAGAACGGTTGGCTGCTTTTGAACGGGTTTTATTTGAGTTTGTGCGGCCGAAATTGGCGATCGTCACAACTCCCAATATTGAATATAATGTTCGGTTTGAAAACTTGCCGGCGGGCAAATTTCGCCACCGCGATCACCGTTTTGAGTGGACGCGCACAGAGTTTCAGGCTTGGGCGCATGGGGTTGCGGAACGGTTTGGTTTTGGGGTGGATTTTCGAGGAATTGGATCGGAGGATTTAGAGGTGGGTTCGCCTACGCAAATGGCAGTATTCACCCGGTGAAAATAATATCTACATTCTGTTTGTCCTTAAGCTGTTCTACATTTAAATGGTTCGTCAACAATCAATAAAATTCTTGTGGAATGGGCTTCTAGCCCGTTCCAAATATTTAAATAGTTGTCAACAATCAATAAAATTCTTGTGGAATGGACTTCTAGCCCGTTCCAAATATAGAAAACAGCAATCAATAAAATTCTTGTGGAATGGGCTTTGAGCAGCGTTCCAAATATGCAAAACAGCTTACAATTTAGTTATACTTGGAAAAATGCAGGCTTCAGCCATGAGTAAATCTATCCAAACCCGCATCGTTAAAATTGGTGATTTTCAGGGAATTCGCATTCCCAAATCTTTATTAGAGCAGATTGGTATTTGCGAAGAAGTAGAAATCGAAGTTGAGGGCGATCGGATTGTCATTCGTGTAGCACTAAAACCGCGAATAGGTTGGAATGAAGCCTTTACAAAAATGGCAGAACAACATGATGATGTCTTACTTGATGATTTCACGACTACTGAGTGGGATGAGGTTGACTGGAAATGGTAGTCAAACCTTTTGACGAAAAACCGTATTTGTAGGGTGCGTCGCCATCAACAATCCCTAACTATAATCGAATTTTCTAGTGGCGACGCACCCGATCTGTTGATGACAATTATTTTGTAGCAATAGTTTTGACAAATAGTAGCAAAAAAATCTGAATAATATTATTAAACTATGAAAATTACGATTCCCGAATTATCTTTAGTCCTGCTAATCGGTGCATCCGGTTCCGGTAAATCCACCTTTGCACGCCAGCATTTTCAACCGACAGAAATCATTTCATCGGATTACTGCCGCGGCCTCGTTTCTGATGACGAAAACAATCAAGCGGCCACCGCTGATGCTTTTGAAGTGCTGCATTTAATCGCTGCTAAACGTCTGGCTGCGGGTAAATTAACTGTGATTGATGCTACGAATGTTCAGCCGGAAAGTCGCAAACCTTTATTAGAATTAGCCCGAAAATATCATTGCTTTTTAGTTGCGATCGTGCTAGATTTACCTGAGAAATTGTGTGCCGATCGCAATCAACAGCGTCCAAACCGCAATTTTGGCAGTCATGTCATTCGCCGCCACATTCAGAGTTTAAGACGATCGCTCCGAAATCTCGATCGCGAAGGCTTCCGCTACGTTCACATCCTCCGTTCCCCAGAAGACATCGCAGCAGTCCAAATCGAGAGACAAACCCTGTGGAACAACCGCAAACAGGACACCGGCCCCTTTGACATCATCGGCGACGTTCACGGATGCTGCGGCGAATTGTCACAATTGCTGCAACAGTTGGGCTATCAAATTGTCCCAAACTCCAGCGCATCCGGCTTTTGGGATTATCCCACCTACGCGCATCCAGAAGGGCGTAAAGCCGTGTTTTTGGGTGATTTGGTCGATCGAGGCCCGCGCATTCTCGACACCCTCAAACTCGTGCACAACATGGTAGTCGCATCAACCGCATTGTGTGTCCCCGGAAATCACGACATCAAGTTATTGCGAAAACTCAGCGGCAAAAACGTCAAAATCAACCACGGACTCGAACAAACCTTAGCAGAAATAGCAGCTTTACCCGATGAATTGCACGAATCTGCGATCGCACAAATTAGCCAATTTCTCGATAGTTTAATCGGACATTACGTCCTCGACGGCGGCAAATTAGTAGTCGCCCACGCCGGAATGAAAGCAGAACTTCAAGGACGCGCATCCGCCCGCGTTCGAGATTTCGCATTATACGGAGAAACCACCGGCGAAATCGATGAATTCGGCTTACCAGTCCGCTACAATTGGGCGGCCGAATATCGAGGTCAAGCTGCTGTTGTTTACGGACATACGCCGATTCCCGAAACAGAATGGTTGAACAATACTGTGGATATTGATACCGGCTGTGTTTTCGGCGGCAAACTAACAGCTTTGCGGTATCCCGAAAGAGAATTTGTCAGCGTTCCGGCGGCGATGATTTACTGCGAACCCGCCAAACCGATCGCCTTTCCATCCACTTCAACTTCACTTAACAAAGATATTGACAGTTTTGACACACCAAATCTCACCGCCCAACAGCAGTTTGACGACGTGCTCGACATTTCCGACGTGCTCGGAAAACGCATCATTTCAACACGCCTGCAACGTAACATAGCAATTCGCGAAGAAAATGCGATCGCCGCCTTGGAAGTAATGAGCAGATTTGCAGCCAATCCCAAATGGCTAATTTACTTACCGCCCACCATGTCTCCCGCTGCAACTTCCCAAGAACCTGGACTTTTAGAACATCCAGCCGAAGCATTTAGCTACTACCAACAGCAAGGCGTATCGACAGTTGTATGTGAAGAAAAGCACATGGGTTCCCGTGCAGTTGTCATTGTTTGTCGCGACGAATCGGTAGCTAAACGGCGCTTTGGGATTCTCAACAACAGCATTGGCATTTGCTACACTCGTACAGGACGACATTTTTTCGATAATTCTATCTTAGAAACAGAGTTTTTAACGCGGGTAAATCGCGCTCTTTCTGCCAGCAACTTTTGGGATAAATTTCAAACTAATTGGGTTTGTTTGGACTGCGAATTAATGCCTTGGTCTGCAAAAGCTCAAGGTTTATTGCAAGAACAATATGCTGCTGTAGGAACCGCATCTCGTCACGGGTTTGCGGAGGCGGTTCTGAACCTAGAACAGGCGCAACAGCGGGGAGTTGAGGTTGATTCTATGTTGGCTAGCTACCGAGAAAGAGCCGAATTGGGCGATCGCTACATTCATGCCTACCAGCGCTATTGCTGGCCCGTAAAATCCATCTCCGACCTTAAGTTAGCGCCTTTTCACATCTTGGCAACCGAGGGAAATGTTCACACCGATCAGAATCACTGCTGGCACATGGAACAAATAGCAGAAATCTGTAATTTTGACCTAGAATTGTTATTAGCTACTGAATACAAAGTAGTTAGAATTGCCGATCTTGACAGTCAATCCGCAGGGATTCAATGGTGGGAAAAAATGACCGATGCTGGGGGCGAGGGGATGGTGGTTAAACCGATGGAATTTATTGTAAAAAATAGCAAAGGATTGGTACAGCCTGCGATCAAATGTCGGGGTAAAGAGTATTTGCGAATTATTTATGGTCTGGAATATTCTTTGCCGGAACATTTAGACAAATTGCGATCGCGCGGGCTTTCCGGGAAGCGTTCTTTAGCTTTGCGAGAATTTGCTCTTGGTGTAGAAGCCTTGGAGCGATTTGTGGCGGGCGCTCCGTTGAGGCAGGTTCACGAGTGCGTTTTCGGAGTTTTAGCAATGGAAAGCGAACCTGTCGATCCGAGATTGTAATTTGGTTCGTAGTGAGGACTTCAGTCCTTATCAAAATCAGAGGAATGAAGTCCGATGCTACGAACTTAAATATGGAAAGTTCGTAGTGAGGACTTCAGTCCTCATCAAAATCAGAGGACTGAAGTCCTCACTACGAACTTAAATATAGAAAGTTCGTAGTGAGGACTTCAGTCCTTATCAAAATCAGAGGAATGAAGTCCTCACTACGAACTTAAATATGGAAAGTTCGTAGTGAGGACTTCAGTCCTCATCAAAATCAGAGGACTGAAGTCCTCACTACGAACTTAAATATGGAAAGTTCGTAGTGAGGACTTCAGTCCTCATCAAAATCAGAGGACTGAAGTCCTCACTACGAACTTAAATATGGAAAGTTCGTAGTGAGGACTTCAGTCCTCATCAAAATCAGAGGACTGAAGTCCTCACTACGAACTTAAATATGGAAAGTTCGTAGTGAGGACTTCAGTCCTCATCAAAATCAGAGGACTGAAGTCCTCACTACGAACTTAAATTAAGCACAAAAAAAAGGCGTTTGTACTTGACAAACGCCATTTTTTAGACTTACAAACGTGGCGTCTTATCTTGTTTAAACGACGCTAACCATCCGCGAAGTTCGTCGGCCGCAATCTCGCGCCCGCCCAAACCAAATGCTAGAGCAATCCCAACTGCGATCGCCCCGAGCAACAGTCCAAAGGCCAAATTCACAATATCGCTGCCAATGCCCATCTGTTGCAGCGCCAAGGCTCCAACAAATGCAATCACCGCGATCCGAGCCGTTTGACCCAACAGCCGCGCTTGACGAGTTCCAGAACTGGCAATTAAACCAAAGGCCAAATTCGCCAAATACAGGCCGATCGCAAATACGACCAAACCCGATAAAACCCTACCTGCAACCAGCACAATACCGCTAACAATCGCCGTCAGCGCTGGAATTTTCACCACGTCGGTAGCAGCTACCACAGCAAACAGGATAATACCCACTTGCACCACAATGCCCACAAACTCCGAAGGAGTGCGAGTCGGAACTTCGGGCTCTTGAAGAATCGTGGCTTCAGGATCGATCGAACTCGGGGGCAGTCGCAGCGGCTGTTTCGGCTGCATTCCCAACCAAGAAAAGACATTGTTAAAGCCAATTCCCGTCAAGATATTTGTCACCAAATCGCCGATCCAGCGCCCCAAAATGTAAGCAATCGCGAGAATTATCGCTGCTGTAAAAATGTTGGGAAGCGCGCCCAGAATCGTATTGAGCATCGCGATTGCCGGCAAGGAAATCGCTTGGATGTCCAAAGCGTTCAAAGCTGCGATCGCCGTGGGAATCAAAATCAACACATAGACAACTGTGCCGATAATCCACGACAGCGATTGTCCGCCAGAGCTCCGCGAAATCCCAAAGCGAGCGCCCAAACTGTCAGCCCCAGCCGCCGCCAGCAGATTCGTGACAATCCGCTGCACAACTTGAGCCAGCAGCCAGCCGACAAACCCAATCAGCACCGCTTCCAAAATCTTCGGAATTGCCGCCAAAATTTGGTTCAGCAAATTATTCACTGGCAGCAGAGCCTGCTGTAAATCCAGCGATTCGAGAACCAACGGCAAAAACAGCAGAAAAATGAACCAATACAGCGCATTTGCCAGAGTATCGCTCAGCAGCAAAGGAGTCTCGGTAGGTGCAGTACCCACCTGCTGGTTCAAGCGCTCATCTACCCCAAAAGTCCGCATCGCACGCGATACAGCCAATTTGGAAACTGTCGCCAGCACCCAAGCAATTCCCAAGAAAATTAGGGCTTTGGCTAACTTCGGCAAAGCACCAGCAATTTGATTGAGAAAAGTATTCAGCGGTTGCGAAACCGCCGAGAGATTCAGCCTGTTGAAAAAGGCGACTAGGAAAAAGATAAAAATGATCCAGAATACCGCAGTGGAAATCCATTTTTCCACTTGCGGAGATCCTTCTCCTTCCGGGCGCCCGGTAATCCAACCAGCTAAGCGGTTGTCAATGGTCGTCTTTTTGAGCAATCCCCCCACTAAAGATGAGACGAGGGCTGATACTATCAAGCCAATTAGCAGGATGCCGATCGCCCAGACGAGATTTTCAATGCTTGTCGAGCCCTGAAATATATTGCTAATTCCGTTTTGGGCATCTGTCAGCGGATTCGGGGCGACAGGAGCCTGTGCCAAAATGCGTAGCGTAGCGGGGCGTAAGCCATCGGACATGACCGCTATTTTGCCCGATATCGGTTGAGTTATTTCTTGCCAAGTTTCATTCATTTTTTTCTCAGGTTAACGTCAGATTTTGACTGGGAGAAGACGAAACTTTAAGAATAGTTCCACCAAATCTAGACATCGCCCAAATTCAATGTTTGTACGCTTTTAACCGTACTGGGTTAACTACAAAACCCTCTATCGAATTTGGGATAAACCCATTTCCGACTGCTTTTCTGCCAATATTCAAAGAACCGTTGACATCTGCATTGATTAGTTGTCCAGTTTTTGTTCTGAACAATCCTCTCTTTAGCCTACAGCCAATGTACTCTGATTTTTTTTGAATTGCTTCCAAATCCAATGCCGAACAGATGGATGTGTAACTCTCCTCTACTAACACAACTTTAATTCCGGCAAGTTGTGCTTTGTACTGCAACATTTGCACGAACCGCCGATGGGGAATGCTGGCAAACTTTTGACCGTCAACCAGACCCGGATTAATCCCATCTTTAAAATCTTGGTTCCAGCCTACAACCAGCAACCCAATTTGATGATTGACGAGTTCTTTGATAATTGCCGAACTCGTTGTGTGGAGGTAATAATCCACTTTGCAATTACGCTTGTGCCACAATTTAACAAGTTTTTTACTGTTTTTTTGTGCGGCCGGCAGCAACGATTTTAATGTCGCTGAAGCTTGATTGCAGTATTGGTTGGTAGACTTAATCGCCCGTCCGTCGTAGATTTTTGGTACTAACCCAGCCACATTGTAGGTTAATGTTGCCAGATTGTTTAATCCTAAATCTATGGCACTTACTCTCTGATTGACTTGTAAAGGCTGTTCTAACTTTTCGTAAACGACCTCGACAATATAACAACCCACCTTGGGAACTATCCGGATTTCCAGAATCGAGGTCACTTTTGAGGGCAACCAAATATTAGTCCCTGAGGGGCGAGCATATCCTTTTTTCAAGGCTCTTTTGCTGACAGCTTGACAATTAAATACAACTACATAGCGCCCGTCTGCTCTTTTGTGTTCTCTGGCACCTTTATAATGGGGGATTTGCGGTGGTGCTTTAAATTTAATTGGGTCTTCCTGATAGTTTCGCACCGCCAAATGGTAGCTAGTCCACGCTTTGAGCACCAAACCGAGGGTAGTTTGCGCTACCTTGGCGGGCAGTGCTTTGTAATCCTCGCTGGCTTTGATCGCGTGATAAACAGCCAGAGCGTTTGTTTGTTGGTTGGCGAAAAAGTTTTGACGGTAGATGTAGTTAGCCGAGTTGTAAAGATTTTTGCAGAGCCATGACAGTCGATCGGCTTCTCGATAAAACCTATGATTCGGTTTGATGATGTGCCTTTCAACTAACTGCATAATCGGTATATATACTCTTATTTCCCGATGATACACTGTATTTAGGAGTGTGTCAATGTTTTACTTTATGGAAAAATTGACGCTACAACTAAGTAAGTAACTCTAAAGTAAGCAAAGTCTTGTAATACTCTCCTTGTTGCAGGTTTCCATGTCAATTCGTCAAGTTTTCGAGCAATCCATTGAAATTCGCGCTGCTGCTACCTTGGTGGAGCGCTGTATAGTCGATCGCACTTTAATGCACAAATGGCTCAATCCTTTGCTGCGCTGCGATCCCGAAGGCGAATGGGATACTGCTGTAGGAAGTCGCAGCTTGTTTATCATAAAAATTCCCGTTTTGCAACCCACTTTAGAGAGTGTTGTGTTGGAGCGACAACCCGGTTTAATTGTGTGGGGGTTCGACGGATATTTCAAAGGATGCGATCGCTGGGAATGCCAGCCCCAAATCCAAGGAACTCTCTTAATTAACCGCTTTGAATTTCAAATTCCCAATCCTTTAATTAGATTTGGTTTCAATCAATTTGCCGCCGCTTGGACGGAAAAAGACATGAAAAGCCAACTCCGCCGACTCAAACGGGTAGCCGAGCAATTATCTCAAGAACTTGGCAAGGTGTAATTGATCATTGATCAATGATCATTGATCATTGGTCATTGGTCATTGGTCATCTCGCCCCCCGAGCGAAGTCGAAGGGTGGTCATTGGTCATTGGTCATTGGTCATTGGTCATCTCGCCCCCCGAGCGAAGTCGAAGGGTGGTCATTGGTCATTTTACCCGCTCGCGAAGCCGAAGGGTGGTAATTGGTAATTTGTCATTTGTTATTGCTGAAAACTCAGAGAAAATAGAAAGAAAATATCAATTTTCAATCAGAAATTTCCGATTTCATGCAATTTCAGTTATGGAATTTTTCAAAAAAATGACCTAGGTCTGGTAATCTGTAATCGGTAATAAGTAATGGGTAATTAGTATGACACCAGATACGAAACGAGCCAAGCTTTTCAGTGATTACCGATTACCGATTACCCATTACCCCAAACCTCCGCCAATATGACAGATAAAACTGCTATATTTATTTCGCACTTCCCGATGAATTCGGCTGACAAATCATTTGTCTTGCTTGACCTGCTGTACTTTGCAAAGCCGCAGAATTCTGATACATAGCTTGCAAATCTTGCACGTCTTTAATCACTCGTTGGTAAATAGCCATAGCTTGATTGCCATCAACTTCTAAAGCCGGAGGAGTGTAATTTTGCATCACTTCCATCAGCGATATTTTGCCATCTTTGGAAGCGGCGACGAAAGCATCGCGAAGTGCCGGCGCGCTTTGTGCCTTGGTTGCTGGGGTATAAGCAACCTCGCCCAATTGTTTGAAAACAATTTCCCCAAAATAAGTATTTGCCAGCCGCGATACTATTTGGGAATCTAAAGCTACTTCCCGCGTTAATATTTCCCGCACCGATTCGGGAGTTTGTTTCGCAAGACTCAGAACGCTTTGCAGTTGAGATGATGGTTTGCCTGTTTGTGCAAAGCTTTGCAAATCGCTCATCGGTAAAGTTACGTCAACAGCACCGTATTTTACGGTAACTTTGTCTAATGCCAAGGCTTTGCCACTGCTCAGGAATACTGTACTTGTCGAGAGCAAAAGTGCCAAACCTAATGATAAACGCTTTGACATTTTTTTAGTTAAATGAGCTGACTGCTGTTGGATTGCGTTGAGATAACCTTGTTGAAACTTAAAGTTCATGAGTTTATGCCTCTTTAGGTCAAAATACTTTTTCGATCGAGCTAATACGTAGGTATCAGTCGGGAAAGTGGACTCAGGGGTTACGTAAACGACCTAGTTATTTTACTGTCATGTCAAGCCAATTTAACCTATCACAAGATAGGTGTTACTTGATAGTTTATATGTTACGATCTGAGCTTTGACAATTTGAGACAGCTTTGCAAAACTTATAAAAGCCAGATTTGACGGTCGGGCAGCAGTTGATAGAGTGTGGATGGTGCGCGGGATGTTATGCGATCGATAAAATTTAACTTTTAGTTCCCATCGATCCGTTCCAGCAATTGGCGAATTGCAGCAGCATCCTCAGCATTCGGAGCATTTCTCAGGTAAATTTCCAAATCGTAGCGCGCCTCGACCAAGCGCCCCAGTTGATAGTAAAGAATTCCGCGATCGCGCATTTCTAACAGCGAGTGGGGAAATAGCAGCAAAATCCGCTCGATCGCCCCCAACACCCTCACAGCATCCCGCTGTTGCAAATAAATAGCCTTCAGATTTCCCAGCATTCGCCCTAACAACTGGCGGCTGCTTACTGGCGCCAAAAAAGCCGGTTCCAACGCCATCGGTTGACCGTAAATTTGAGCAAGTCTCTCTTGACAATCTTCAGGAAATAATATCTCGCCTTTGTTAAACGCATCAATAAAAATCCCAGCATCCTCAAAATCCGGTCTAATTAAAAAATGTCCCGGCATCCCAATCCCCACCATCGGAAAATCAATCCGCTTCGCAACTTCCAAATAAACCAAAGACAAAGAAATGGGTATTCCCATGCGGCGATCGATCACTTGATTTAAAAAGCTATTGCGAGGGTCGTAATAATCCGCCTCATTCCCCGCAAACAGCAAATCCTCGTATAAATAACGGTTAATAGTTTGCACGATCCGCAGCGGATAATTCTGTGGCGGGAGGCGCGATCGCACTTCACCTGCGATCGTGTCGAGAACGTTGAGATACTCCAGGGGATCGAAATTATGGTATTCTTCCAAAGCCACGTACAGCGCGGCTTTCGCCAGATCGATCGCGCGATCGGGCTGATTAATTTCTTGGTAAAAGAGTTGTCGGGCTTGCGGAAAATCCATATTGATGATTTATGTGATTTTAATTAACATCTTATACGACTATTCTGAACAGGCTCTCCGGCCTGTTTAACAAAAGATATATTTTTAAAATAGACTCTTTCTTAAACCAGGAATTATTTATTGTAGAACAGGCATCTTTCCTGTTTCCACAAAAATTAGCAGCCAGCCATCATTTCAATAATCTAATTTACTTTTTTTTATCTAAATTATCCACTATTTTTAACAAAGCTTCACGATAGAGTTTTTTACCCTCAAGATTGAGGTGAACGCCATCCGAAGTCAAATCAGCCTTCAAAGCTTTACCCTCAAATAACGGTTGTAAAGTTGAGCCATCAACCGATAACCTTTGAGCAACAGCAACTTTACCCAGCAACTCATTAAACTTATCAACTCTCGGAATAGGAGCAGCAATACTGACATCGCGACTGGCTTCAACAGTCGAGTAAAACGCGGGAAGCAAAACCACCTGTTTCGCTCCCATATCATTTTTAACAGTCATAATTATTTGCTGCATATTTTTAATAAATTGGTCGTCCATAGTTCTGTAAATAGCATCATTTGTACCCAGAGCCACAATCGCTCGCTCGCACCTAATTCGAGCCGCCGTTAACAACTTAAGCTGTTCCAACTGAGAAATCGCGCTCATCCCACCGATCGCAAAATTGAAAGAATCATTACCCAGAGTATTGCCCAGCATCGAAGTTATCGAATCTCCAAAAATACAAGTTTTTATCTTGGTATTCTGAGTTACCGCCACTTGATATTTGACCTCATCTTGCCACCAAGACTGAGAACTTAGCGTATCTGTAGGCAGTTCTAAATAATTGGCATTTGCCATCACCAAAAATCTTCCCAAGTAACCCCGACCTCCTGCATAAAGCAAGCTTGCAGATATTAAACATACATTCAAAAGAATAGATATAATTGCGATGGAATTTTTCATTTGTTATGTTGCTAAATCATGTTTTATCGTAATTAATATAGTGGGTATACAAAAACTGATTTAACGCTCATTATACTATATAAATCATATCTTGTCCTGTCGATTGACCGCAATAATCAAGGTTCGTAGTGCGGACTTCAGTCCGCAGCTTGAGAGCGGACTGAAGTCCGCACTACGAACGAACTGTTATTGTTATGCTAATCGACCGGACACGTTCTCTGATAAAATTCACAATTCTTACTGCAATTGTCAATTTAATAGTAACTGTTAAAATATTGGAGTATAGAAACAGCATGGTCGTTTCCTTAATCCCCCCGCAGCGAGCTTAAGCACAGCCTATGTCGCTATGTATAAATACTTTTCACAATTGGTATCACACCACTTACACAAAATCCCAGATATCCCTCGGGATAAAAGAGCGAGATTTTGAAACTAAGCTCGACATTCGGGCCACACACCTTACATACGGCAAAGGGGCGGGCTTGACTCACGGGACAGTTAGTGACGTGAGTCAAGCCCCCGCTTGACGGATTATTTGTGTCGAATTAGCTCGTAAATTTCCACGTAGTCTTTGGCTGGATATTTCCACGAATTGTCACAATTCATGCCTTGAACCATGAGTTTTTCAAATTCGTCATGGTAGTCATACCACAATCCGATCGCGCGATCGAGCGCCGACTCCAAAGCGTAGTAGTCCGTTTGTTCAAATACATAGCCGTTGCGCTCTTCTGCGCTGTGGTTGGTGTCGTAATCGCGATCGAACACCGTATTCACCAAACCGCCCACACCGCGCACCACAGGCACTGTACCGTACCGCAACCCGATCATCTGAGTCAGCCCGCAGGGTTCGTAATTGCTCGGCACCACAATGATATCCGCACCTGCGTAAATTAAGTGCGACAGTTCCTCATTAAAACCAAGTTCCAAATGGCAGTCTGGATTGTCATTTAAAACCCATTTTTCGTGCTGGAAATGCGAATTAATTCCGGCTTCCGTCGCCGAACCCAAAAGCACAAATTGCGCGCCTTTGCTCAGACAGTAATAAATTGCGTGGTGGACGAGATGAACGCCTTTTTGGTCGTCCAAACGACCGATAAAGGTAATAATAGGCTTGTCAGCATCGCGCAGGAAAAGCCGATCGCGCAAAGCTGTTTTAGTTTTGGCTTTTCCTGCCAAATCATCCGCAGTGTAGTGCTGCGGAATGTAGCGATCGCTCTCGGGATTCCACACATCGTAATCGATGCCGTTGAGCACCCCGCGAAACTTGTCTTGATATATATGCAAAGTGTGGCCCAACCCATAGCCGAACTCGCCGACGTGAGATTCCCAAGCGTGGTGTGGCGAAACTGTCGTCACAAAGTTGGAGTAGACAATCCCCCCTTTCATAAAGTTGATGGCAAAGGGGTTAAAATTATCTTGGAGGCGATCGTACTGAAAATAATAATCATCTCGATTCAAACCCGTTGCTTGCAAAACCTCGCTGCCGCCCATACCTTGATGTTTGAAATTGTGAATGGTATAGCAGACTCGCTGATTTTCCATCCAATTGTATTTATAAACTTCAAACAGCATGACTGGAATCAAACCAGTTTGCCAATCGTGACAGTGAATCACATCCGGGCGCTTGTTGCTTCTGAGCAAAAATTCTAAAGCAGCTTTGCTAAAAAATGCAAACCGCATATTGTCATCATTGCCACCGTAATAATAGCCCCGGTTAAAAAAGTTATCTTGCGATCGAGGTTCAATGAAAAAGCACAACACCCCATGCACCCAGCCGCAGTACACATCGCATAGGATTTCGCCGCCGTACCAGGGTACAGCCAGATCCCGATAGGCATCGTGCAGCCCCCAAATATGGTCATACCTCATGCAGTCGTACTTGGGCAGAATAATCTCGACGGTGTGGCCGGAATTCTGCAACTGGCGACTCAAACCATAAACTACGTCGCCCAAACCCCCTGCTTTGATGACGGGGGCGCATTCTGAGGCAATTTGTACGATGTACATTTTTCCTGCTTACTCCTGGATGAATCAAAAAATATTTTCTTAACTTGACAAAGTATAGGATTTATCGGTAAATAAGCAAGTCGGCCATTGGGAATACAGGAAAAATACTTAAAATACAGAAGACTGGGCGGTTGAAACCGCGTCTACACAAACAAAACCCGCCTCCGCGGGTTGAAGAACGGGCGGTGAAGCTTATATTATGTTCTTCAGTCCCTCTGATCTCGGACTACCCTTGGGAAAGCTAACACGTTTTTGTAGGCGCGGTTTCAACCGCAGTCTAACTTTCAGGCTTAAGTTAACTGCTGTTGAGGCCACTCGCCGTTTGTATCGTTTTGTGCCAAAGATCGATCGTACAACTCCCTCAAACGTACTTCAACTAATTTTTTTCTCTCTCTTCACTTCCTTTGCCATGCAAGCACCTAGGAATGAGAATTAAATAACTTATGATCTTTACGGGCTCTCCCGCCCCTCCCACAAACTTGTGTAAATTATTTAATTTGCCATCTTTAGTTAAATCAATCTCATTCACAAATGAAATAGGATTGCGATATATCCCAGATTTTGCACGAGTCTGCTACTGTTAAATTATCTAGCTATCTTAGCAATAGCAGACAATGCCGCTCCACAATTATGCGAGAAAAACTTATGTCTGCGATCGCACCATCCCCCAACCCATCGGTTCTAAAAGAACTTGAATCAGGATTACCCAACATTTGTGGCTTTGAAGCAGAAATCAGTGCCGCAGTCAACAGCAAAGAACCAGTCTTTTTACATACCACAAATCTGCGCCTCGAAAACATTCAAGCCGGATTCGCCTGCGCCCTCCATATGCACCAACCCACAATTCCCGCAGGTGCAAACGGCGAACTAATCTGCAATCTCCAGAATATGTTTGAAAATCCCAACCAAGGAGACAATCATAACGCCGGAGTCTTTGCTTGGTGCTATTCCCGCATGGGAGAATTCATTCCCCAACTGATAGCTGAAGGTTGCAACCCGCGAATCATGCTCGACTATTCGGGTAATTTATTGTGGGGATTGCGCCAAATGGGACGCGATGATATCTTTGACAATCTCAAACGTATTACCTGCGATCCGCAATATCAACCTCACGTAGAATGGCTGGGGACAATGTGGAGTCACGCTGTCATTCCCTCAACTCCAATTCCCGACATCAAACTCCAAATTCAAGCATGGCAACATCATTTCGCTGCCATTTTTGGCATAGACGCCCTCAAGCGCGTCAAAGGTTTTTCGCCACCAGAAATGCACTTTCCCAATCATCCTGACACACTTTACGAATACATCAAAGCTTTGAAAGAATGTGGCTACCGCTGGCTGATGGTACAAGAACATTCTGTCGAAAATCCCGATGGTTCAGGATTGTCGCAAGACCAAAAATACATTCCCAACCGTTTGCAAGCCCGCAATTCTCGCGGCGAAACCATCAGTATCACCGCTTTGATTAAAACCCAAGGTTCTGATACAAAGTTAGTTGGGCAAATGCAGCCATATTATGAAGCGAAAGGCCGCAATAAACAGCAAATTGGCAATGTCACAGTTCCTTCTTTGGTGACTCAAATTGCCGATGGCGAAAATGGCGGCGTGATGATGAATGAATTCCCCAGCGCCTTTGTTAAAGCTTGGCACGAAAATCGCTCTCAAGGTGGCGGAAAATCCGGCGTAGTCGGTTTAAATGGCACTGAATATTTGGAGATGATTGAGGCGGCGGGTGTTAATCCTGACGATTATCCGATGTGTCAAGGGGTTAACCAGCACAAAATCTGGCAGTTAGTCGATCCAGATAGTGCGACACCGGAAAAAGTCGAAAGTGCGATCGTCCAACTCAAGCAAACAGACCACAATTTTCACATGGATGGTGCCTCTTGGACAAACGATTTAAGTTGGGTGAAGGGCTACGAAAATGTCCTGGAACCCATGAATCAACTCAGCGCCGCATTTCACCAAAAGTACGATCGACTGGTGCAGCAAGATGCCGCCGTTACCAAGCAGTTTGAATACCAACAAGCTTTGCTTTACAATTTGCTGCTACAAACAAGCTGTTTCCGCTATTGGGGACAGGGAACTTGGACTGATTACGCCCGCGAACTTTACAACCGCGGCGCTGCTTTAATGAAGTAGAAGATGAGATGAGACGGCGGTTGAAACCGCGGCTACACAGACAAAACCAGCCTCCGCGGGTTGAAGACGAAGGCGTTAAAATTACGTTATTTTCTTAGTCCGCGGAGGTGGTCGCTGAGCTTGTCGAAGTGCGGACATCGTTTGTGTAGGCGCGGTTTCAACCGCCGTCTGCATCTATTAGCTAATCACCAATTACCGAATTCCTACATTTCCTGCATCAATCGCAAATAATTTTGTCTCATCTGCGTCATATTTTCCATCATTCTATTCGCCATATCTTTCTCAACATCGCTCATTTGCTGCCAAAATACAGCAGAACGCCTCGCCATAATCGTGTCTTCCCACAGCATCTCCAAAAGTTGCGCCGCCATCGGATTTTCAGCATCTATAATGGCGCACAATTGCTCGAAAGCTCGGTTAGCTTCGGCGTGACTCCCAACATCCTGAGCGAGTGTCAGGCATTTTTTCAGTTGTACGATCGGGTTTTCAGAAGAGTAAGCCATAATTTGATTGAGATAAGTGACAAAATTTACACTGACATCTTTGACATTACTTGAATGTAGATACCGCCGTACAGTTCCCAATATACCAACGCCAAGGCAAATCAATGCCTTGCGAAATCCCGATCCGCGTAGTTTGCACAAAATTTATTATACCTTCCTCCACGGCTTGCTGAAACTCTTCGCTCCGTTGTTCCAGTCGCAGCCCTTGGCCTGCATCTAGGGGTAAACCGCTGAAAGTTCGATCGATCTCCAGCACCTGACACAGCTTCCCTGGCCCAGAGGCGAGGCGCAACTGCTTTTTTGGGGGAATTGCAGCAAACTTGACGGGAGGCGCATCTAGCTGCAAAGCTCGCACCAACACAGCGCTACCAAAAATTTGGGGTTAGAGCCTCCCCCTTTTAGGGGGACTTGATCCGAATTCTGACAGAGCGTTGAGTATTCCTATGACGAGTGTGCTATAGTAGGAACAGGAGGAATAGAAAAATGCTTGTTCTCGAATTCAAGGCTTACGCAAAACCAAATCAGTTTCAGTCGATCGATGAAGCGATTAGAATTTGTCAATTCATTCGCAATAAATCAATCCGGCTGTGGATGGATGGTGGTGCAAAATCTTGGTTCGACCTTTCTAAGTATTGTGCAATTTGGGCCAAAGAATTTGACTTTGCAAACAAGTTAGGTGCAATGGCTAGACAGGCAAGTGCGGAGAGAGCATGGGCTAGCATTTCCCGATTTTACGAAAATATCAAAAAGGGTATCAAAGGAAAGAAAGTTGGTTTTCCTAAATTCCAAAAAGACTCTCGATCCGTTGAATACAAAACTAATTCTTGGAAGCTAGCAGCAGATCGGAAATCAATTACATTTACGGATAAGTGCTCCATTGGCAAGCTGAAGCTAAAAGGGACTCGCGACCTTAACTTCTATCAGCCAGACCAAATCAAACGAATTCGACTAATTAAACGAGCCGATGGATATTACGTCCAGTTTTGCATCCAAGTAGACCGAGTAGAACTCGTTCCAATGACAGGCAAAACGATTGGATTGGATGTGGGACTTAAAGAGTTTTACACTGATTCAAACGGCGAAATGGTTCCCAATCCTAGATTTCTGCGTAGAGGTGAAGCACGGTTAAAACGCGCCGGGCGTCTTGTAAGCCGGAAAGTAAAAGGTGGTTTGAATCGCCGCAAAGCTAGAGTGATTTTAGGTAAGCGACATCTCAAAATAAGTAGACAGCGTAAAGACCATGCTGTTAAGTTAGCAAGGTGCGTAATCACATCAAACGATGTAGTAGTTTATGAAGATTTGAGAGTGTCTAATATGATCAAAAATCATTGTCTGGCAAAATCGATTAGCGATGCTTCTTGGTATCAGTTCAGAATGTTCTTAGAATATTTTGGAAAAGTGTTCGGTCGGATTACCATTGCGGTAAATCCGGCTTACACAAGCCAAGAATGCAGTAGTTGTGGTGTTGTGGTTAAGAAATCTCTATCCACTCGAACCCATATTTGTCAGTGCGGGTGTGAGATGGACAGAGATCATAACGCTGCAATTAATATCCTCAATCGCGGGATAAGTACGACGGGGCACGTCGGAACTTCGATCTTTGAGATCGTAAACGCTTAGGGAGACTGGATCTCTGGGTCAGGTGCAGCAATGTTCTTGAGTTAAGTCCGGTCTAAGATCTAAGAATCCTTGTGCGTTCACGCGCCCGGAGTGTCAAAATCTGAGTATTTGCACTCATTCAACAGGAGACAGTCAATTATGGACGTTAAGTTAGTTTTAGCAGTGTTGACAGGAATTTTCACCGTTTGCTGTTTGTTCTTCGGCACAAAAAACGGATTCTACGACAGCGACAAGTATCACGGTAACGGTTCTGCTCACTAATTTTAGGAGATTGTTACTTGCTTAAAAAACGGCTGTCTCAATAGCAGACAGCCGTTTTTTTGTGAACCGCAGAGGCCACAGAGGACACAGAGAAAGAGAAAATAGAGAGCAGAAAGAATGAAAAGCTGTTTAGAAATGATGATACAGCAGGTTACTATATTTGCTGAAATTAAGGATGAATGCTGCCATCGGGCATTTTAGTTTCCTGCAATTTAGCATTCTCGAAATCGGCGCATCCTGGGAGATTGAAACGCATTGTAGTTCCTCGATCTGTTGATTTCATGTTAAAACCAACTACTGCATTTTCTGGGTTATTTTTTTCGGGAACTGCACTTACCTTAAAATCCATATTTGCTGCTTGACTGTTGCTATCAACATTGAAACTTATTCCGCTACAGCCCAAATCAGAACCAGTCAGGTTAGCTTTATTCAAGTTAGCATTTTTGAGGTTGGCATTCGCCAGTTTGGCTCCTGATAAGTTAGCACCTTCTAGGTTTGCTCCTTGCAAGTTAAATCCTTGTAAGTCCATGCCCTTTAAGTTGACATTGCTGAGATTGCATTCGGGACACTGTTTGGTTTCCAGCAATTGCTTGACTTGGTTTTGCTGGTTTAAATCAGGGATGTATTTGGTTGCAGCTAATAAAAGGGCGATCGACAATCCAGCAGTAATTATATTTTGGATTTTCATAAAATTTATCAAAAGCTTCGGTGGCTTTCTGTCTCGGTTAATTATTAATACAGCAGCGCGATCGGCTTCTCCCGAAGTTTCACAAAAAATTGCCTGTATTTCAAACAAGCCGCGAAGCGTAGCCGACTGCTTAATCAGTTAAAGGGGAAGCGCAAAAAGTCTAGGGCTGACTTCGCCGACGTAGAAGCCATTTTGGAATTAATTGTAGACGTAAGTAATTCAACATCCTGACTCGGATGTTGAAAGTGTGGGAAAAGTAATTTGCCCATGATTTGTCTAGAATTGGTTTTCTAGACAAATCATGGGCAAATTCTATAAAACAGTGAGGGATAATTGCCTCACCTGT
Organism: Microcoleus sp. bin38.metabat.b11b12b14.051; assembly: GCF_013299165.1. NCBI lineage: Bacteria > Bacillati > Cyanobacteriota > Cyanophyceae > Oscillatoriales > Microcoleaceae > Microcoleus > Microcoleus sp. bin38.metabat.b11b12b14.051. Next base: position 72,709 of record NZ_JAAFKD010000008.1, on the reverse strand, counting down.
CATAATTGCCAGTAAGGACAAAACCTTGAAAGCCTTGCTACGTATTGATTTAAAACGGAGAGGGTGGGATTTGAACCCACGGTGACATCACTGCCACACTCGATTTCAAGTCGAGCGCATTCGACCACTCTGCCACCTCTCCGGGCGCATAAATTTTATCATACCAGTAATTGCCGCTAACTACAAGCGGTGGCAGATTCTGTATGTCGGTAAAGAATTTGTTCTCTTTCCACCGCGAAATCTTCTCCTACCCATACTAAAGACGCTTCCGACACTGTTCCATTTTCCAGCAGGACGATCGAGAAATTACGCAGTTTCGAGCAGTCTCTCTCCACAATAATTCGCGGTACGCTGGCCGCATTCAAATACACCGTACCGCCCGCACTCACCTCTAGCGACTTCCGCAACTCCTGTTTCGTGTGCCGCAGTTTGTGGTGCATATGACCAAAAGTTACCAAGGATACCTGCTTTCCAGAACTCAGAGTTCGATCGATCGCCTCCGCAAAATCCGGGTCGCCCCAATCCCCCCCCAGCGGCTTCCAATCACGCCCGCAGAGAGCTTCAGGAGCCTCTCCCAGCCCCGTCGGGCCCGTGTGACCTAAAAAAATCACATTTTCGCAGTCCGCATCCGCAGCAGCTTCTGCAATGCGCCTCGCCGACTCCTCAAAACTTTCTACCCCAAACCATTCCGAGTAAAAATCGTTGTACTTCCACTCTGAACCCCCCCAACTAAACGGGCGGCTTCCCACAACCGTTACGCCCAATTCTGGAAAATCCCGTTTCCCGTAACCGACGTGGGCTTCTCCCATTAAATCTAACTGCTGTTTCACTCGATTCTCTTGAGTGCGATCGTAAGGACACTGAGTGCGGCCCCACTCCGTCGCCGTGTACCAAGCATCGTGGTTCCCAAACACCGCAGCTTTGGGAATGTCCAAAGAGGCGATCGCCCGCACTACCTCCACCGACTCATTCCCAAAATCCCCCACAAACAGCACCAAGTCAACGCCCAGATGCTTCAGGGCTTCTCCGTCTTCAGCTTCCCACTGATCGTGAACGTCCCCCACCACCGCAATTTTGATAGATTTAGCTTTATTCATTTGATTTGTTATGTGCGATCGATCCCTAGCCCCTTCTTATCAGCATAAGAAACAGCGACCAATTTTTGCACTCTCCCCCAGGCAATTTTAGATTTTAGATTTTAGATTTTAGATTTTAGATTGGTTCACCGGAACTGTCCGCCCATTTTTGGTGAAAGCAACTATAATTCAAAATATTAAGTCCAGCCGCCACCTTCCACGGAATATTCTAACTGTGTTTACCACCACACCTGCTCCGAATTTTACCCAAACCCGAATCCCCGACGACTTGTTTGCAGCAATTAACACCCTCAAACAAGAGTTAAACGCCGTCATTCTCGCCCACTACTACCAAGACTCCGACATTCAAGACATCGCAGACTTCATAGGCGACTCCCTCGAACTTGCCCGCAAAGCCGCCAACACCAAAGCCGATGTCATCGTTTTTGCCGGAGTTCACTTCATGGCAGAAACCGCAAAAATCCTCAATCCCGACAAATTAGTATTGCTACCAGACTTAAATGCTGGGTGTTCCCTCGCCGACAGTTGCCCGCCCGAAGCTTTTGCAGCCTTCAAAGCCGATCGCCCAGAACATCTAGTTATTTCCTACATTAACTGTACCGCTGAAATTAAGGCAATGAGCGACATAATTTGCACCAGCTCCAACGCCGTCAAAATAGTCAATCAAATTCCCGAAAATCAGCCCATAATTTTTGGGCCCGATCGCAATCTCGGCCGCTACGTCATGGAACAAAGTGGCAGACAGATGGAACTCTGGCAAGGAGCCTGCATCGTCCACGAAAACTTCTCAGAAAAAAAGATAGTTCAACTCAAAATCGAAAATCCCGAAGCCGAAATCATCGCTCATCCAGAATGCGAACCTCCCGTACTTCGCCACGCCGATTATATCGGTTCAACCACCGCTTTGCTCAAATATTCTCAATCCAGTTCCAGCCCAGCTTTTATTGTCGCGACTGAGCCGGGAATCATTCACCAAATGCAAAAGCAAACACCCCACAAACGCTTTATCCCGGCTCCTCCAAACAACAATAGTTGTGCTTGCAACGAATGCCCGCACATGAGATTAAATACATTGGAAAAATTGTATCTAGCTATGAAAAATCAAACTCCCGAAATTAGTATGTCCGAAGATTTACAACTAGCAGCCTTGCAACCCATCCAGCGTATGCTAGAAATGAGCTAAAAACCAATAATTAATTGTCACTTTGGTTTGTCGTGAGGACTTTAGTCCTTCTTCAGGTTCGTAGCAAGGAATGCAAGTCCGCATCCATGACGCTTGATGCTGAATTTAAACAATAGTAAATAGGTTCGTAGTGAGGACTTCAGTCCGCATCCATGACGCTTGATTCTTCCTGCTCACTATAAACCTTGTTAATGACGAGCATAGCGGACGGAATTGACGGGACACGCTGTGACTTACAGACTCAATTTTCCACCGTCAGCTCTCCCATGTAGAAATTATCAGCATTAATGTGCGTTCATTGGCTGTTTCCTTTTGTATGTAAAGACTGAGGCAATTAAAGTAAGACTGCGCCAGCAGATTTGGAGTTAGCAGAGCAGATCCAAATCCTTAACTCATTCCCAAATTTCCAATCTAAAATTGTATGATTTCCGAAAAACTAATTGTTTTCACCCGCTATCCCGAACCGGGAAAAGCCAAAACTCGACTAATTCCCGTCCTCGGAAAGATAGGTGCTGCCAACCTGCACCGCTTGATGGCCCAAAAGGCGATCGCCCGCGCCCTCTCTCTCCAACAATCGGGTAGATTATCAGTTGAAATTCACTGGGCAGGTGGCAGCCAGCAACTGATGCAAGAGTGGTTGGGAACAGATATTGTTTATCAAAATCAAATAGACGGTGATTTGGGCGCAAAAATGATAGCAGCCTTTCAAAACTCTTTTAATTCAGGGGTTGACAAAACCGCAATTATCGGCACTGATTGTCCCAATCTGACAACTGAAATTATGGCACAAGCTTTTGACAAACTCAGCCAGCACGATTTAGTTTTGGGCCCGGCTAAAGACGGCGGTTATTATCTAATCGGGCTGGGCAGAGTGATACCAGAATTGTTCGGTGGCATTAACTGGGGAACGAGTGAGGTATTTGCTGCTACGCGGGCGATCGCCCAAAACCTCGACCTCAACATTGCTTATCTTCCCACTCTTGCAGATATCGATTTACCCGAGGATTTGCTCGGTTTAGATATTAATATTTTGAAATAACTAAACTATATTAAAATGATTGTTTTCATTAGAAACTCTCATGTATTTTCCATAAAAAACACTTGCTTGTGTAACCACAAGGTCATACTATAGTAAATGTATTTGTCTAACCAAATGCAGCGGTTAGACAGCGCTTGCGACAATAGTCGCAAGCGCGAGAAAAAGCAAAATTTGGGCAAATAAATTGGCAAAGAATAACGCTTCGGAAAGTTTTTGATTTCCATCGCAGAATCAGGGTTTTAGGGCTATACTCTGGGATGGCAACCCGCTGCCATCGCGAAAATGAAAGGTTTCAGACTATGACCTCAAAATGCCAGCGGGGGCGATCGCACTTACAATCTCAGAAACGCAATTGGCGCTGGAAGTTCTCACGAAGCTGTCACTACCTGTCGAAATAACAGATAAGCTTTGTACAAAACCCGCTCTCTCCCACGGGCTGCTTAATTCTGTATGCCAGAAAATTATCATCTCAAAATTTCCATTATCATTCCAGTCTTAAACGAAGCACCTACAATTGCCTCAGTCATATCCACCGCCCTTGAGGCCAAAAATGTTGAAATAATTGTCGCTGACGGCGGCAGTAGCGACGGTACAGCAGAAATAGCAAAATCTTTGGGCGTCCCAGTCATCTCCACCGCCCCTGGCCGCGCTACTCAAATGAACGCAGGTGCGATCGCAGCTACTGGAGATATTCTGCTGTTTCTCCACGCAGACACTCTTTTGCCTCCGGGCTACGACTCTGGCGTGCGCCTCGCTCTAGCAAAACCCCAAACAGTCGCCGGGGCCTTTGAACTCAAAATAGATGCGCCCCAGCACAGTCTGCGCCTGGTAGAAATAGGGGTAAACTGGCGATCGCGCTTCCTGCAAATGCCCTACGGCGATCAAGCCATTTTCCTCTATTCAGCTACCTTTGACAAAATCGGCGGTTTTCCCGATTTGCCCCTCATGGAAGACTTTGAATTCGTGTGCAGGTTGAAAAAACAAGGCCGCATCGAAATATTACCCCAGCCGGTGCTGACGAACGCCCGCCGCTGGCACCAGCTTGGGGTCATCCACACCACCGCCATCAATCAAATAGTAATTATTGCTTATTTTTTGGGAGTGTCGCCCGATCGACTCGCTTTCTGGTATAGAGGACAAAAGAAAAATTCTTCCGAAAACTAAAGAATAGTGAACTTTTCTAAAGCTCAGTGCCAATTATGCAAATAGGAAACACGTCCCTGCGTAAAATATGACTTGAACGCCTCAAATTTTACGCACAGCGAGGAAAAAGAGCATATGGCCGATCCCAGAGATGCAGAGCTTATTAAACCCTTTAACGGCGACCCCTTCACGGGTCATCTCGCAACTCCCATCAGTGCTTCTGATTTCACCAAAGCATTCATTGGGAACTTGCCCGCCTACCGCAAAGGACTCTCGCCCCTAGTTCGAGGTTTAGAAATCGGCTTGGCACACGGTTATTTCCTCGTCGGCCCCGAAATCGTTTTCGGCCCGCTGCGGGATTATCCAGAAGCAGCTAATCTCGGCGGACTAATTACAGCCCTCGTCTTAGTTTTGCTTGGCACCCTAGGTATGTCTGCCTACGGTTTGGTCTCTTTCAAGCAAGACAACACCAGCTACCCCAGCGCTAATCCGATGACTCCCGATTCCCTCAGAAATGCTGAAGGCTGGAGTCAGCTTACTGCTGGTTTCTTCATTGGGGGCATGAGCGGCGTTTTTGCTGCCTACTTCTTACTCGAAAACTTTAAGGGCGTTGATGCCATTTTCCGGGGTTTAGTCAACAATTAGACTCCACTCCCCAATATCTCTGTTGGAACACACTAACTTTAGTTTGGAGAATTTGATGTCAGGAACTCAGGTCTAAAGACACTGAGCTTGGTCGCGAGCAAGTCTCGAAGCAAGCTATTCTGACCAGCCTAAGACTTTTGAGGTCTACGTTATTTGGGTCACGATACCGGAGAATGCGACGCTAGTTTTCCGCTCTATCGCTAGTGGTTAAACAGTCTTAAAGTCACTGAGACAGTGCTGCTAGCCTCACAAGCCCTCATAACATTGGCGAAGCGAACATTACCCCGCAAGGGAGGCCCAACAAAGGCAACCATTATGCGATCGCGGATTGTGAAGCTTGAAATGGTAATTGTCCCATTGAAAGTACATTACAAAAGTACACAAGAGTCAAACAATCCCCGTGTAATGGAAAGATTCACGGTGGTTAAAACCACCCGCGTTGTTTCCCTCTCCGAGGCTCAAGCCACGCTCGTTTCCCACTTACGGAGATTTATTTTTTATGACAGGTTCCTACGCTGCTTCTTTCTTGCCTTGGATTTTAATTCCCCTAATTACCTGGCTCATGCCGGTTGTAGTCATGGGTTTGTTGTTTATCTACATTGAAAGCGACGCCTGAGCTTTACCCACAAAGCAAGACCTAAGTTGGAAGGCCGAATTAACACCATTGACGAACAATTGCTCTGAAACCTCTAGATAAATCTAGGGAAAATCAGCAAAAATTGTTTTGAGATTGCTGGCAATCAGAAAACTTAGTTTCTTTACCCCCATCCCCAGAATTTATCTGTGGAGCAATCTTTCTTCTTCCTTCAGAACTCGCAATTGCAAAAAAATCCTCTGCCCGCAGGCAGAGGATTTTTTTACAAAAAACACAAATTACCCGATCGGGGAAGACAAATTGGCAAATCATCAGAAAAATGGGTAGAAACCCCGTCCTTCGCTCGACGGCTTTTGCTAGAATAGAAGTGGTCGTTGACCCACTGTCCGTCAATGGAGACATAAAGCCTAACACCAAAGTTTGCCAGAAGTATGGCAACGGCGAGGAAAAATTGGTAGACCGGGAAAAGCTTAAGAGGCAATGGCAAACATCCTCTCTAGACGTAAACTGAATAAGTTTTTAGACTGTTTGTTAAAACCGCAGGGCTTGCGGGGTTAGTCTGTGGAGCGAACATAAGACCAAATCTCTCGCTTGAGTGGAGGCAGTTGCAATGAAGCAGAAAGGTCTAAGAAGCGATTCTTGGAATCTCCGTGGCGTTGACTCCCGGAGAGGATGTCAAGAGCCACAATTGTGATGGAAACCTACTCATGAGGAGACAGCGATGCAATTTCCCCCCGCACGCAGAATTTTAGCTCCATTCCTGATCTCGGTACTGCTGCTCGTGACTTCCTGCGGTCAGAATCAGCCACCCTCCCGCTGGGACAAAGCTCAGCAGGAAAGCACCCAAAAATCTAAAGCAAAGCAGACAACTGCTGACAAATCCACTGCTGAAAATCCCAGCCTTCCCAAGAAAGCAGTTGCAGGCGGCAAATTAAATAAATATTTTCCGTCTGCTGGCGGCGGATTCGATCGCGTCTTCGCTCAAGAAAAATCTGGTTTTGCTGAAGCTAAGCTCAACAAAGGCGGCAAAAATGTCGCGGTACTCTCGATTAACGACATCGCCGGCAACCCCAGCGCCGGAGCTAAATTCCAGCAAAGTACCAAGCAAATTAGCGGCTATCCCGCTGTCAATCAGGGCGCTAACATCACTGCTGTTTTAGTCGCAAATCGCTATCAGGTGAAAGTTCAATCCCGCGATCCCTCTTTTACCGCTAGCGATCGCGAAGCTTGGTTGTCCAAATTTAACCTCGGCGGTCTCGCCAGCGTCAAGTAGCATTCTCTGAGATCGAGTTTCCCGTCCAACTCGGGCATGAGACGATCGCAATTTGCGCCGGCAAGAATCAGACTGTGAAGTTCTTGCCATCTGCCAAAAGTAATACCTTTGATTTCAGTTCAACAAGGAGTTTTTTGTGAGCAAAACAGTCTTTGAATTAGTCGATCAACTACCTAAAGACAACATGACTGTCAAAGCCCTCCGAGCGCTTGACTTTGTGGTTCCCGGCGAGTGGAACAATTTAGTTGGCTTTGAAAATACGATTCGCACCGTTACTGGCGAAACCGACGAAGATATGATCCAGCAAATTGGCGATCGCGCCATCACCCTCTACAACGATAAATCAGAAGGCTATCAGCGCGCTCTCTGGCTCTACCAAACCATCGACAGTGCCTCAAGCGCCCTCGGTACCGCAGCCCTCGCCAACAAAGTCTCCCAAAATGTGCCCTTTTTATCCATGCTAGGGAATCTCACACCCAAGCCAGAAAAAGCTCAAACGATCGACCTTTCTTTGAAATTAGTCACCGAATTGCTCGCTTTTTGCCAAATCAACGGCATTCCCGGCGACAGCATCGGCGATTTTGCCGGGGCTTTGGGCGACTACGGCGGTGAATCGCTGATGCGGATGGCTGCTTTGGTTTGTTTTGATGGTTTGATTCCCCTGGGCCCAGACTTTATCATGGCTACTCAGTCTTGGATTGAAAAGCTCTCCCCCAGCGATTTGCAAGACAATCCGGCGTTTAAAGCGATCGGCGGCATGATTCCTGGCGGTAATCCTGCCGGCCAACTTGGCTTTATCGGCCAAAGCTTTGGCTCGGTTTCCGGGTGGATGGGCTCGTTTGTAAGCGATCGAGGTTTGACTCCCGAAAACGTCATGGGCCACTTGCAGAGTTTTGTGGAAATTTCTGCCGACAAAGTGGACTATGTGGGCGCTTTTCTCGACATGACTACCAACTACTACGAACACACCGGCGTTCAAACTCTCGCCCGCCGTTTGATTGAACGAGCTGTCGCTGAGATTTAGAATAGTCAGAGTCCTCAGTCATTAGTCATTAGTTATGAGTCAGAGTCTCCGATCACTCTTCGGGGCGATCGTGAGTCTGCTGGCTGCTGACTAATGACTGTTGACTCCTCTACCAATCACTTTTACAAGGAACCGTTAATGCCAGAAGAACCGACAAATCCTACCGCTGGCGAATCAGAAACTCCCAGTGCTGCGATCGAGAACGCCCCGAGTTCCGACACACCCGAGACAACGGATCTTCCCACCACTGACAAGCCGCCTGCGGCTGCTAAAAAGCCCGCCGCCAAGGCCGCTGACGGCGATAAGCCCCCAGCTAAAGCTAAAAAGGAAAAAGCACCCGCTGTTGAAGACAAGCCCTTTGCGGAATTTATTCAACAAGATTATTTGCCCGCCTTGCAAACTGCTTTAACTAAACAGGGCGTTAAGGATTTAGAAGTGAGTTTGGCAAAGCAAAAACTCCCGGTTGCCGGTATGAGTTCCGCCGGCGATTGCTGGCAGGTAATTGGTAAATTTCAAGCAGGTCAGCGCCAATTTAACTTGTATTTTCCTCAAGAAGATATTCAAAGTCAAAGAGCGTTTTCTTGCGCTGAAAATAATACCAAGACCAGCACTTTAGAACCTTTTTTGATCGACGAACGCAAGATTACTCTCGACCTCATGGTGTTTGGCGTCGTCCAGCGGCTTAACGCTCAAAAATGGCTGAATCTTAATTAGTCATTTGTCAACTGTCATTTGTCAACTGTCATTGGTCATTGGTCATTGGTCATTGGTCAACTGTCAACTGTCAACTGTCAACTGTCAACTGTCATTAGATGCCGTAGGGTGTGATGAAGAGCAGACCAGATTTGGAGCAAATCGACAATCTGCTCTTCGTCACACCAAGCTAGGACATATTGCGATCGCACTTGATATGATTCCCAATTGACAATCGCCAGTAACAAATCGTATCGGTGCGTCGCACTCTCAGTTTTAGCTCTTTTTTTAAGAATTTTCGCTCGCGACCCACCCTACTAATAACTAATGACTAGCCTTCGACTTCGCTCGGAGGCTGAAATGACTAATGACTAATGACTAATGACTCTTAACTAATGACTCTTAACTAATGACTCTTAACTAATGCCAAATTTTCTGCGGATTCAGTCAAAAAATTGCGCTGTTGCATAATCGCGTAAAGGTCAACATCTGTTTCCAACAAACAAGCATGACCGCTGTTAGCCAGCATCACCATTTGGGCCTTGGGAATGACCTTGACTAAAAGCTTCGCTTCTGCTATGGAAGGCAACAGGCGATCGGCACCGCTAGCAATTACTAACGTTGGCTGTTTGATGCCGCGCAACTGATTTTCATCCACATTAAACGATCGCACTAATGCCAATCTCCACACAGACGTGTGTTGCGGTACTGCTTGCATCGCTTCCAGCAAAGCGTGTCTATCCTCGCGCCCGATCTTTCCCAAGGATGCTAATATCGGCAACAGACCGATTACCGACAGCGGATAAAGGTTCGCCGGCAACCACTGAGTCAAATGGGAACCCCACTGCACCCAAGGCTGTTGTCGGAATGAAGAAGCTGGATTTACTAAAATTAGTCGATCGCACAATTTAGGAGCTTCTAAAACAACTTTCATCGCTAAACACCCCCCAAATGACTCGCCGCAAAGATAAACAGGCCGCTGATTCGCTTCCTTTTCTGCTTCAATTAAGGCGATCGTTTCCCTAACCAGTACCTCCCAACTAGCCATATCGTTAGGTGGTAAAGTTAAGCAGCGAATGTCAAAATTATTGGCTAATTTCGCAATTTGCGGGCGCAGCAGCAAACCGCTGCCGTCCATACCGGGCAGAAATACAAATAAAGGGCGATCTGTTTTCGCCGGTTTGGGGCTGAGAAAACGAACTTTATTGTTAGTAGTGGGCATGATTAAACTTAATCTGGGAATGGGGCATCGGGCATCGGGCATCGGGCATCGGGCATCGGGCATCGGGCATCGGGCATCGGGCATCGGGCATCGGGCATCGGGCATCGGGCATCGGGCATCGGGCATCGGGCATCGGGGCATGGGAATTGGAAATTGGAAATTGGAAATTGAAAATTGGAAATTGAAAATTGGAAATTGAAAATTGGGAATTGGAAATTGAAAATTGGTAATTGGTAATTGGTAATTGGTAATCTTGCTCGCAAAGCCGAAGGGTGGCAATTGGTAGTTGGTAATTTATTGCTCCTTTTTACTACTGACAAGTGCCCCATGCCCCATGCCCCATGCCCACTGACTTCTGCGTTAAACACAACCTCGATCGAGTAATTGTGCAATTTCCCCTTGACAGTGTTCTGTAAGTTCAGCCACAACTGCTTTGGCTTTTTTACCTCGATACTGCTGCTGTCTCTCGACTGTAATCCAGTAAGGGCGGCCGATTAAAACATTTACTCGTTGATAAACTATCACAGGATGCCACCCAGCGCGATCGAACAAAGGTTCCGAAGGATCGAACAAACTCAACAACTTCAGCGGTAAACCCGATCGCACCGACTGTTCCTCCATCGAAGCAATCGCCACCGGTAACACCGCCAAATCCCGCACTGGCGCCCGCAAAGCCAAGTGAGCAAATCCCCGCTGAAACTTCCCCATAGTATTTGGTTGAGTAAAGTTCACCATCGGTTCTGCACCCTCAGGAAACACCCCCACCATCTCCCCACTTTGCAGCAGCGCCGTCGCTTGAGAGAAAAAATGCTTTTGTCGGTGCTCCGGTGCTTCCAAGGGGAAAGCGCCGAAATTCGTGACAATTTCCCGAATCACCGGAACTTGACCCATGTAATGATGACACGCAAACCGAATCGATCGACCCATAGCCGCCGTCAACACCACAGGATCTAGGAAACTGCGGTGATTGCTTACCACCAGTACCGGACTCTGTTGGGGAATCCGCGGCTGGTGGTGTACAAACATCTGCGTTCCCACACCAGCCAGGAAACAGCGCGAAATCATCAATGTGCGATCGGAAGACATGGGCTAAAACACAGGTAAGACGCTATAAACGTTGATTCCATACCCATGCAGCTTAACATTACTTTACAAAATCCGCGATCGGTCAAAAAGTAGACTTTCCCCTTGTGCCTTGGTTTCGTAGTGCTGCACGCAGGGAGAGTCAGAAACCGGGTTTTTTGCGAAATACTTCCTTACAGGCGCCAAAACTGTAAAAAACCCGGTTTCTTTGTCGGAGTGCGTAACTCTGATTTCGGTAAAATTTCCCAGTCACAAGCAAAAGTTTATAAAGTCTTGTTGCAAACTTCTATAAAAATGTTTAAAACAGCGCCAAAAACAAGTTGCACCAGCTAAAATTATAAACTCAACAGTGGGCATTGACGCACTGTAAAAGTATTTTTCGACAAGTCGTAATAGCAATCTCGCGAGGCATCAATGGATAACATTCAAAACTATCGCCTTAAATGTACCCTCACCTTTGGCGACATTTACGGTCAAATCATTGTTTGGCTGATAGTCATCTTCCTGAGTCTAGCGTCGGCACTCGCCCTCTGGAGCAGCGCCCGCCAAATCTACGCCTTGGCTACCGTCGGCTTGATTTTAGTGCTGTCTCTGCCTTTCTTGCTGTTTGCTTTCGTGACAACTCTGCTCAATAATATTGAAGTGCTTTCGGTAGACCCCGCCACCGAAGCTCAACATTCTGCAACGGGAAATCAATCGGCTCAAAAGTCTGTCCCAAGTGTCAGCTAATTCAATTTGAAATTTTACGGTTTGATTTAGAACTAACAATCAAAAGTTAAAAAGTTCCTTACCTTTGGGTGAGGACTTTTTTTTTGCATCAATATATGTGAAGGAGAACACTTAACATTTGACTCAAACAATGCTAGAACACGACGTGATAATTGTTGGCGGCGGTTTAGCGGGTTGCCGCGCAGCCGTAGAAATTGCCCGGACTGATCCCAGTTTAAAGGTAGCTGTTGTTGCCAAAACTCACCCAATTCGATCGCACTCTGTCGCAGCCCAAGGCGGTATGGCCTCTAGCCTCCAAAACGTCGATCCAGAAGACAGTTGGAAAGCCCACGCCTTTGACACCGTAAAAGGTTCAGACTATTTAGCCGACCAAGATGCCGTAGAAATCCTCACCCGCGAAGCACCCGGTGTCATCATCGATTTAGAACACATGGGAGTCCTGTTTTCCCGCCTCCCAGACGGCCGAATTGCCCAGCGCGCTTTCGGGGGACATTCCCACCGCCGCACCTGCTACGCCGCTGACAAAACCGGTCACGCTATTCTCCACGAATTAGTCAACAATCTTCGCCGTTACGGAGTTCACATCTATCAGGAGTGGTACGTCACGCGCCTAATTTTGGAAGAAGGCCAAGCCAAGGGCGTGGTGATGTTCAACCTCATAGACGGCGAGATTGCCGTCGTGCGCGCGAAGGCGGTGATGTTTGCTACGGGGGGTTACGGTCGGGTTTACAACACCACCTCGAACGATTACGCCTCGACTGGTGACGGTTTGGCGATGGCGGCGATGGCTGGCTTACCCCTGGAAGACATGGAGTTTGTGCAGTTTCACCCGACGGGTTTGTATCCGGTGGGAGTGTTGATTTCGGAGGCTGTGCGGGGCGAAGGGGCTTATTTGATTAATTCCGAGGGCGATCGATTTATGGCGAATTATGCCCCGTCGCGGATGGAATTAGCGCCTAGGGACATTACATCGCGATCGATTTCCTTAGAAATTCGTGCAGGCCGCGGGATTAATCTTGATGGTAGTGCTGGCGGCCCCTTTATTTACCTCGACTTGCGGCACATGGGACGCGAAAAAATCATGAGCAAAATACCTTTTGCTTGGGAAGAAGCGCACCGCTTATTAGGAATTGATGCTGTGGATCAACCGATGCCCGTGCGTCCAACAGCTCACTATTCAATGGGCGGAATTCCAACTAATATAGGCGGACAAGTTCGCGGCAGTGCTGACAGTTTGGTAGACGGTTTCTTTGCGGCCGGTGAAGCAGCTTGCGTATCAGTTCACGGCGCTAACCGTTTGGGCAGTAATTCGCTCTTAGAATGCGTAGTTTACGGCAAAGTTACTGGCGCAACCATAGCACAATTCGTGCAAAATCGCAAGTTGCCGACAGTAGAAGAACAGCGTTATATCAACGAAGCAAAAGAACAAATTCAAGCACTTGTAGACCGTCCCGGACAATACCGTATCAATCAAGTGCGGCAAAAGTTCCAAGATACGATGACCGAGTATTGCGGCGTATTTCGCAGCGCCGAATTGATGCAGGAAGGTTTGCGGAAATTGGAGGAATTGGAAACGCAATATCAAGAAGTTTACTTGGACGACAAGGGTAAATCTTGGAATACGGAAATTGTGGAAGCTTTGGAATTGCGGAGTTTGATAATTGTGGGAAAAATGATTTTAACTTCTGCTTTAAATCGGCAGGAAAGCCGGGGAGCTCATTCGCGGGAAGATTTTACCGATCGCGATGATGAGAAGTTTTTGAAGCATACGCTGGCCTATTATTCGCCTGCGGGGATTGATTTGGCTTATATGCCGGTGGCGATTACGATGTTTGAGCCGCAGGAGAGGAAGTATTAGAAGCTAGTTTGAAATCCTTGTTCCCTGGTTAAAATCGGGAACAAGGTTTAGATATCAATTCCATTATCGACCTTTTGCCAAGTCCGCGTAAATGATGATTTCTACCCCCAAAATTAGCAGCAGTACCAGTTCTATCCACCAAATAATGCTAATTGCTAAGGGAGGCTTTGATACGACAAACCAAAAGGCTATCAAGGCAACTATTCCAGAAATAACAAAGGTAATTTGGTCAACAATCAACTGTTCTATCTTGCGCCGTTTGCGGCGGGTGTCATTTCTATGGGCTATTTCCCATCCAAAAATAGATTCAACGTCTGTGTGACCAGTCTGTTCTTTGATTTTTTCTACTAGAGTTAGTCGAATGTATCTGCCGATCGCCGATATTTTTTCGTCGTTGACCAAATAAGTCCAGCCTAAAACCAGACAAACCCAAGGAACAATCAGAAGTGCATTATAATTTGTTTGACTGGAGACGGCAAAGGTGACTATTGTACCAAATACTCCGAGGGTGGCGTAAATCAGGTTGTCGCGAAAGCCTATTCGCTGCGTCTGCTCTGCTTTTAATTTTTCATATTCTTGTAGATATACTTGAAATATTTTTTCTCGATCGCTCATACTGTTTTCCTCAAGTTTATGGATGGCGCGTTTTGAGCTACTTTAGTCCTGGACGCACCGGTGGCCGAGAACCGGGTTTTTCACGAACATTCTTCGCTGTAGTCCGCAGATTAGGTGAAAAGCCCGGTTTCTTCGCTCTTGATGCGTCCAGGACTGTACTTGATAGAGATTTCGTCACAAAAGTGCTGCCCTTGGGGCGATCGCCTAACAATATTTTAATTCTTGGGGCATGGAAAATACCACAACTTGCCTGAAGTTAAGGAGGGTATTCGCGATCGACAGAACTTTGTTCGGTTTTTAGGGTAGGCAAATTACTGATGAAACCGTCAGAATAAAGAATAGAATTCTACACTCAAACCAAATAAGGGGGTCAAAATATGCCTTGTGCAGTTATCGTAACTGCTCTCCCCATTGAGTATATGGCTGTTCGCACCCATATTGACGACCTCCGGGAGGAGATGCACCCCCAAGGAACGATTTACGAGCGTGGCAAATTTGCTGCTAACGGGAAGTCTTGGGAAGTCGGGATTGTTGAGGTGGGTGCAGGTAATGCGGGAGCAGCAGTTGAGGCGGAACGGGCGATCGCCTATTTCAATCCCAGCGTCATATTCTTTGTAGGTATTGCTGGAGGCATCAAGGATGTAGCCCTTGGTGACGTGGTAGCGGCCACGAAAGTCTATGGCTATGAATCTGGCAAGGAACCTGGCAAGGCAAAACAGAAATTTCAACCCAGACCAGATGTAGGGCTTTCTACATACAATCTAATCCATCGAGCTAGGGCTGAGTCTAGGAAATCTGACTGGCTGCAAAGACTGGCACCTCTACCGGGTTCTACCCCTCGCGTATTCGTTGCACCGATTGCTGCTGGGGAAAAGGTGATTGCTTCAACTCAGTCCAGAGTTTTTCAGTTTATTCAATTGAACTATGGTGATGCGGTAGCTGTGGAGATGGAGGGGCGAGGCTTACTGCAAGCTGCTCATGCCAATCACCAAGTATGGGCGCTGGTTATCCGTGGGATTTCCGATCTGATTGATGGTAAGAAAGAAGCTGATGCGGGTGGCTCTCAGGAAATTGCTGCTCGCAATGCAAGTGCGTTTGCTTTTGAAGTGTTGGCGAAGCTTCAAATTGAGGAGACAGCTAAGCCATCTTCTCAACAATCTACTTTACTGCTTCGTTTACCTGAATCCGATCGAACCATGAATTCTGAGCCTAAACCTCCAAAAGTTTTTATCAGCTATAGCCATGACTCCCAAGAACACAAAGAATCGGTACTGGCACTTGCCGATCGCCTTCGTGAAGATGGGATTGATTCCAATATCGATCAGTATGAAGATTCGCCCCATGAAGGATGGCAACGCTGGATGCTTAATCAAGTCGAAGCATCAGATTATGCCCTGATCGTGTGTACGCAGCAGTACGATCGAAGATTCCGAGGAAAGGAAGAAATAGGAAAAGGAAAGGGGGTAACTTGGGAAGGAGGTGTCATCATTCAGGAACTCTATGATGCCCAAGGGAAGAATTCAAAGTTTATTCCAATCACCTTTACTGCTCAAGATTCTGAATTTATCCCTAGTCCCCTTCGTAGTGCTACCTTTTACAGACTGGATACAGCAGATGGATATGAATCGCTTTACCGCCGATTGACTAATCAACCTCGGACGCCCAAACCAGGCGTAGGTATATTACGCACCTTGCCACCTCGTGAGCGTAAACAGCTTTTTCGTGAGGAGTCTCAGTCTACTGCAAGTGAGAGTTTGCAAGAAACTCAAGTTCGTCCTCTTAATTTCTTTGCACTTGATGATAGATGGGTTGGTCGGGACAACCTGATTCGGGATTTGAGCGATCGTATTCGTAGTAATTGCCGCCTGCTGATGTTGGTTGGTATCACAGGGATTGGTAAAACGGCTCTTGGCGAAAGATTAGCAGTAGAAGTTGCCGACTGGTTTGAAAATGACTGGTCGCACTATCATCAAGAAAACTTTGATGACGAACAGCAAACCTCAGATTTTGCTAGCGTTGCTGCCCGCTGGCTGGAAAAATGGGGAGAATTAATCACGCCGGAAGACCGTAAAGATACTCAACGCCTGCTCTATCGATTGGTGAGACATCTAACAGAGAATCGCTATTTGGTGCAGATTGATTCTTTAGAGAACATTCTACAGGGGAATGAAGAAGAGGGATGGAGTGATTTTAAAGATGAGTGGTGGGTGCGATTTTTTGAAAGTTTGCTAGCAGCAGATTCTTGTGAAAGCTGTATTATCCTAACTTCCCAAGATTTACCTGCTGAGATACCAACAATAGGAACCAGGTATCAAAATTTCTGGTATTGTCAACCTCTGAGTGGACTGGAAGAAATAGAACGGTTGGCATTATTTGAAAAAACAGGGTTAGATATTGATATAGACTCAGCAGGTAAACCCTATTTAGAAAGGATTGGAAGTGCTTATGAAGGACATCCTTTAGCGTTGCGGGTGATTGCTGGAGAAATTAGAAATCAGCCTTTTGCTGGTAATGTTCTGGCTTACTGGAATCAGTATGGTAAGGAAGTAGAGGAAGTTGAAAAGGCGATCGAGGAAGCTAAGACTAAAGGAATAACAGCATCAGCCGATGATAAGTTTAGTCTGCATCGATACACGCGCAGTTTGCGAAGGAATGTGCGAGTCAGACTAGAAAAGACTTTTAATCGATTGGAAAAAGATGTTCGCTATGCCTATATATTGTTGTGCGAAGCTTCGGTGTACCGCTGTCCAGTACCAGAGGATTTTTGGTTGTCACATTTGGAGGATTGGGATCGGGATGAAGAGGAACAGCAGGTAGCGCTGGATGCGTTGCGCGATCGCTATTTAGTGGAAGAATTCGTTGAAAGTGATCGATATTTGTTAAGGCAGCACAATTTAATCCGGGGTGTATCTCTTGAACATTTAAAACAACTGGGCGAAGATGACGAGTCAACTAAGTGAGTTATTAAGTCAAACACCAACAGCTTAAGCCAAAGCTTTGATTTAACGGGGTAACTCCTTAATGGTACTTAAATTTGATCGTAATTTTATCCCAAACATATATAAAGGTTGGTAAGGCTATTCAATGAAATGTCTTCAGTTTGATGAAATAGAAAAGTTACAAGGAATTATGAATGAACATTTTAGCGGTTGTAGTCCTAAATATTTAAAGTCTGTGATGTCTAATTGTAATATCGAAAATCAATTAGATGTAAGCTACAGTTGCCCGCCAAAAGAATTTGTGGAAATATTCTTGGCTCAAGCTACAAATCAATACCACTATGATGGTTCATCTAAAAAAATAATTTTAATTATATTTTTAGAGTATTTTAAGTATAAATTTAAAGAAACAACTGATGAACATGAATTTATCACAAAATTAATTGTTAAATACAACCAGACAATAGAAAATTCAGAATTTCAACCAAGGCACACAAATTACAATGATTTACTGGCTAGGGCTAGACAAGAACAACCACAAGAACCACCCAATTCACAACCTGCAAAAATTGACAAGGAAATTATAGTTGGTTATGACTTAGAATCTTTAGAGTATGAGTTTAAACAGCGAGTAGGTTATGAGGGAACATTTGCTTTTGCCATCAGCGGTCATGATACGATGCTTAAAGACTATATAATTGAGCGGATATTGCGGGATCTAAAATCTAAGACTGAGCGACCTTACAAAAAACTGGATGTTCGCCTCTATGCAAATGATATATTAACAGGAGGAGAAGTTATAGAATCTAAGCTTAAAATTTGCCACGAATGTCAAAACATTGTGGATTGGTTTTTTACGGAAGCTTACCTGGATATTGTATTAATTATTTGGTTATATGATATACCAGAAAAAATCAGAAAAGATATGGAATCTGTTGCTATGAATTTTTTTGAGAAAAGTAGAATAGAAGTTAACCCTTTTATCAAACAAACGAGCCGTTGTTTTGTAATTATTTTTGCTAATGTTGGGTTTGAACACCATATAAATGGCTTGACAAATATAACCATTCCTAAAGAGTTTGACACTACGAATCTATCGCAGTGGTTTCGAGGTCGTCTCAAACAACTAGATATAGAAGATTATGTTATCGAGCGATACCTCGTAAGATTGCAAAGTCAGCACGGACACTTAATTGGAACTTATCAGGAATTGCAGTATATTATTTCTGAATTACAAAGGGGGAATTTAGTTGTGTAATTAATTAATATTTTGTGGATGCAGCTTCTGGCGAAATACACTAATTCCAAGGATATATTTCGTCATAATAGGTCGAGAGCAAAGTTAAAGGATCTTAAAACTATGAATGAATTTAAAAATCGGGTATACACAGGCGATGGCAATTGTCGCTATGAATCACTCAAAGACGTACAATTAGTTCCAGAGCCTTACATAGCTCCCCCAAGGTTAGCTGAAGCGGTTAATGATGCTCTGTATCTTCGTCGTCCGCTACTGCTAGAAGGGGAACCGGGTTGTGGCAAAACTAGGCTTGCTTATGCAGTAGCTTATGAACTTGGTTATTCGTTAAAAGAATGCTATATTCGCTCTACCAGTCGCGCACAAGATTTACTTTATACTTACGATGCTGTTCAGCGATTATATGACATTCAAGAAAAAAAAATATCTGATAGTCAAGATAAAATACTTGCTCGCAGAGACTATGTAGAATTAGGTAAACTAGGCGAAGCAATTGAACTTTCGCAAAACAATATTCCGTCCGTAGTATTAATTGATGAAATTGATAAGGCTGATATAGATTTTCCGAATGACCTGCTTTTAGTGCTAGATAAATTACAGTTTGAGGTAGATGAAGTCAAGGGCTGGAAATTTGATGCTCTTCAAGGGAAGACATCTGAAGAAAGAAGAGATTTTTTACCTTTGATTATCATTACAAGCAATCGAGAAAAAGAATTACCTCAAGCTTTTTTGCGTCGCTGCCTTTTTTACTACATTGATTTTCCTCAAGAGGAAGAACTTACTAATATTGTTACAAGCCATTTCCAAAAAGCAATTTCGCCTCTTTTTGAAGAAGCCTTAAAAAAGTTTTGGAAACTGCGACATCAAAAAAGTTTTCCCTGGCGTAAAAAACCCAGCACTAGCGAGTTTATCAACTGGTTGCGACTTTTGGAGCGAGACGAGCTAAAAAACAAATTAACACCTAAACAATTAGCTGAAATTGATTTAAGCCAACTACCTTATTTCGACACTATAGTTAAAACTCAAAATGATCTCAATGCCTTAGATAAACTCAAGGGATTAAAGTAAAAGAATAACATGATTAAAGTTGAGTCATTTCTGTCGCTATTGTTTAACGATTTACGCAAGCAGGGTATGCCTCTGGGGGTATCAGAGTATTTGCTGGCAACTAAAGCTGTTCGCGAAGGGGTAGGATTAGAAGATGTTGAGAGATTGGAACGCTTTCTACGTTTGCTGTGGGCTAAATCAAAAGAAGACCAAGAAATATTTGATATCGCTTTCGCTCAATGGGTTAAACCTCGGCTGGAGGCAAGCATTAAACCCAAATCACTAAACTCTACTTTGAATAGGGATAAATTTACCTCGAACTCTAATGCTTCATCCTCATATTCAACCAGCAAAAAAGGCTTTGGCAACCAAAAAAAACAGGAATTCAGGACAAAATCTCAAAAATACGATTTCCAGAGAGCTGTTACTTCCTTATCCCCTCGTCATATCTCATTAGAGAAAAGTGAATCTATTCAGCCAGAAATTAAATACCATCTCACACCTCGTTTACCTATTAGTATGCGAGAGATGGCTAGTATTTGGCGACATCTACGCCGTCTGCGACGAGAAGGTATCCCAGAAGATTTGGATGTAGACGGTACAATCAAGGACATCTGCCTAACCGGCTTTTTGCGAAGTCCCGTTTTACAGCCTCGCCGTCGCAACCAAGTTAAACTTATATTATTAATAGACTGTGAGGGTTCAATGGTTCCCTTTACACTGCTAATTGACGCATTGCAAGAAAGCATAGAAAAAGGGGGGCTTTTGGGTAAAACGAGAACTTACTACTTTCACGACTGTCCAGAGGGCTTTCTTTTCGAGCAACCTAACCTAACTGTTCCTGTTCCTATGGAAGAAGTCTTGTCTGACCAAGCCAAGAGTAACAGCGTGCTGATTTTCAGCGATGCTGGGGCAGCGCGGGGTTCTTACGACGGGCGACGATTAGCAGACACCAAAGCTTTTTTGAAGATTTTGAGCGCCTATACTTATTTATATGCCTGGTTAAATCCCGTGCCTGCCGTCCGCTGGAAAGTAACTACGGCTGAGGATATTGCCCATCTGGTGCCGATGTTTCCTTTGGATAAAGAAGGCTTAAATGATACAGTTAAAATTTTGCAGGGACATCCATTTCCATCAGGAGTTGGGTTAGATGATTAAAACCCTGGAAGCAGTTATCAGAAGGCAATGGCTACCCCCCGAATTTGCTGTTCGGGAGGTAGTAGCTTTTGAGCGACGTTTTGGCATGAAGCACTTGTCCCTAGCTTGTCATGCGGCGCTACCATTATTTCTGAGTCCAGAGTTAGTCAATTTAATTAATATCAATTTTCTAGATAGTGAAAATGTATCTTGGATTGCTGAAAGTGATTTTCTCCTATCACCCCTCTGTCGCCCTATGGATCGGGGAGTTTTTGAAGTAGAACCCTGCGTGCGGGAAGTTTTGTTGGTTGAATTGGAAAATCGGTTTGGTTGGAGGCGACCATTTGAGATTGCAGATTTTTTAGGAATTTATTTGAAAAACCAGCCTGAGTGGAAGCAGCGCCCGGAACAAACTCGTACTCAAAAGTGGATTGCTCAAGCTTATCTAAATCCCGATCGAGTAGTTGAGGAATTAACGGATTTTTTAGATGAAAGTTTACCAGAAGAAAACCCTATATTGGGTTTGCCAGGTCAAATAGAAATTCCCAAAATAGTAGAAATTTTAGCTGAGCCACTAGAACGCACTAGCATTGATTTGTGGTCGTATCGACAATACTTGGTAAATACTTCACGCGCTTTGGCACAGATATTTTATGGAGAAGAAGAGGATTTAAGAGAAAAGATTACCGAAGAAAAAATACAAATTAAAACAGGAAATAGGGAGTTAATGATGCTTTCTCCTGTTATTTGGAATTGGCTAGAAGATATAGCAATTAAGCCTGTAGAAACAACTCCAATTGCAGTTGGACGTGCATTGATAATTACTTGTCTGAATATAGAGTATATAGCAAGTTGCAGCCATCTGACCGACCTCCGAGAAGAAATGCACCCCCAAGGCACAATTTACGAACGCGGCAAATTTATTGCCAACGGGAAGTCATGGGAAGTTGGCATTGTTAAGCTAGGTTTAGGTAAGATGGGTGTGGGGGTAGGGGTAGAGGCGGAAAGAGCGATCGCCTATTTCAATCCCAGTGTCATAATGTCTGTGGGAGTGGCTGGAGGTATCAAAGATGTGGCGATCGGTGATGTGGTAGCCGCGACGAAAGTCTATGGTTACGACGAGTCTGGCAAGGCAAAACAGAAATTTCAACCCAGACCCGATTTAGGGCGATCTACATACAGCTTAATCCAGCGATCGATGGCTGAGTCGAAGAAATCGGACTGGCTGCAAAGGCTGGCATCTGCACCCAATACAACCCCCCGCGTATTCGTTGCGCCGATTGTTGCGGGGGGGGAGAAATTGATTACCTCCAGAAAGTCTGATGTTTTTAAGTTTATCCAGTTGAACTATGGTGATGCGGTAGCCCTGGAGATAGAGGGGGGGGACTTGCTACAAGCGGCTTATGCCAATCACCAAGTATCGGTACTGGTTGTCCGTGGAATTTTTGACTGGATTGATGGTAAAAGTAAAGCTGATGCGCGTGGTTCTCAGGAAATGGCTGCACGCAATGCAAGTGCGTTTGCTTTTGAGATTTTGGCGAAGCTTCAGATTGAGGAGGCGGGTAAGGCATCTTCCGAACAATCTACTCTGCCACTCCTTTTACCTAAATCTGCTCAAACCATGAATTTTGGCTCTACACCGCCAAAAGTTTTTATCAGTTACAGTCATGATTCCCAAGAACACAAAGAATCGGTACTGGCACTTGCCGATCGCTTTCGCGAGGATGGTATTGACTGTAATATTGACCAGTACGAAGATTCGCCGCCTGAAGGATGGCAACGCTGGATGCTTAATCAAGTCGAAGCATCAGATTATGCCCTGATAGTGTGTACGCAGCAGTACGATCGAAGATTCCGAGGACAGGAAGAAACAGGAAAAGGAAAGGGGGTAACTTGGGAAGGAGGTGTCATCATTCAGGAACTCTATGATGCCCAAGGGAAGAATTCAAAGTTTATTCCAATCGCCTTTACTGCTCAAGATTCTGAATTTATCCCTAGTCCCCTTCGTAGTGCTACCTTTTACAGACTGGATACAGCAGATGGATATGAATCGCTTTACCGCCGATTGACTAATCAACTTCGGACGCCCAAACCAGGCGTAGGTATATTACGCACCTTGCCACCTCGTGAGCGTAAACAGCTTTTTCGTGAGGAGTCTCAGTCTACTGCAAGTGAGAGTTTGCAAGAAACTCAAGTTCGTCCTCTTAATTTCTTTGCACTTGATGATAGATGGGTTGGTCGGGACAACCTGATTCGGGATTTGAGCGATCGTATTCGTAGTAATTGCCGCCTGCTGATGTTGGTTGGTATCACAGGGATTGGTAAAACGGCTCTTGGCGAAAGATTAGCAGTAGAAGTTGCCGACTGGTTTGAAAATGACTGGTCGCACTATCATCAAGAAAACTTTGATGACGAACAGCAAACCTCAGATTTTGCTAGCGTTGCTGCCCGCTGGCTGGAAAAATGGGGAGAATTAATCACGCCGGAAGACCGTAAAGATACTCAACGCCTGCTCTATCGATTGGTGAGACATCTAACAGAGAATCGCTATTTGGTGCAGATTGATTCTTTGGAGAACCTTCTACAGGGAAATGAGGAAGAGGGATGGAGTGATTTTAAAGATGAGTGGTGGGTGCGATTTTTTGAAAGTTTGCTAGCAGCAGATTCTTGTGAAAGCTGTATCATCCTAACTTCGCAAGATTTACCCTCTCAAATCCCAACAATAGGAACGAGGTATCAAAATTTTTGGTATTGTCAACCTTTGAGCGGATTGGAAGAACGGGAACGGTTGGCATTGTTTGAGAAAGCTGGGCTAGAAATTAGTATAAATTCACCAGGTAGACATTATCTAGAAAGGATTGGGCGTGCATACGAGGGTTATCCGTTGGCGTTGCGAGTAATTGCTGGAGAAATTAGAAATCAGCCTTTTGATGGTAATGTTGTGACTTACTGGAACCAGTACGGACGTGAAGTAGAAGAGGTTGAGAAGGCGATCGAGGAAGCGAAGACTAAGGGAATAACAGCATCAGCCGATGATAAGTTCAACCTGCATCGATACACGCGCAACTTACGAAGGAATGTGCGATTTCGACTAGAAAAAACTTTTAATCGGTTGCAAAAAGATGTTCGCTATGCCTATATATTGCTCTGCGAAGCTTCGGTGTATCGCTGTCCAGTACCGGAGGATTTTTGGCTGTCACATTTGGAGGATTGGGATCGGGATGAAGATGAACAGCAGGTGGCGCTGGATGCGTTGCGCGATCGCTACTTAGTGGAAGAAGTCGTTGAAGGCGATCGATCTTTGTTAAGGCAGCACAATTTAATTCGGAGTGTGTCGCTTGAACACCTAAAACAACTGGACGAAGATGATGACAGGGAAATAAATATAACACCTGATGGCGAGTTGGTGCTTGCTAAACTAGGTATAGACGGAAATTATATAAAAGGCATAACTTTACGCCATCGACGGACGCAGTATAAAGCTGTAATAAATTGGCTGACACAATATCACCCACAGCCCGATGCTTCCAACCTAGACAAAGTTAGGGGATACTTGGAAGCATTTGGACATCTCTGTAACGTAGAGAATTGGGAAGCAGCTAGCAAAATACTTTTGACTCGCATTAATACTCCGAGCCAAGAAGAATTATATAAACAACTGGGAATTTGGAGCTACTATCGCGAACAAATAGAAGTATGTAGCCAAATACTAGGCAAACTAAATGGTAGCTTTGATATTAATTTATTAAATACTTTAGGCAATAGTTACTATATTTTGGGAGACTATAGAAGAGCGATGGACTATCTACAACAAAGTTTGACTATTGCACGGGAAATTCAAGACGATTTAGGGCAGGAGAATGCTCTCGTAAATTTAGGAAAACTTTATTTTCTTATGGGAGAGTATGTTAGAGCAATTGAGTGTCATCAACACAGCTTAAAAATAGCACAAGAGATTGGCGATCTTAGGGGAAAAGCACAGGCACTTACAAATCTGGGAAGTGTATATGCGAGTCTAGGAAATTATTCTAAGACAATTGAATATTCGCAGCAGAGTTTAGCGATCGCACGACAAATCAACAATCGCTTTGATGAAGGACAAGCATTAGCTAATATAGGTGCTTTTCACCTATACCAAGGAGAATACGAAATGGCGATTGAGTATTATCAGCAGAGTTTAAAAATTGCAAGAGAAATCGGCGATCGCAGGGGAGAGGAAATGGCTTTGGGGAGTCTGGGAGTTGTTTACGAATCAATCGGAGAGTATGTCCAAGGAATTGAGTACAATCAAGAGAGTTTGCTAATAGCACAAGAGATTGGCGATGTCAGGGGAGAAGAACAGGCACTTGCAAATCTGGGAAGTGTATATGCGAATATCGGAGATTATGGAAAGACCATTGAATATTCGCAGCAGAGTTTAGCAATTGCAAGAGAAATCGGCAATCGCCAAGGAGAAGGAGAAGCGCTAGGAAATATCGGATTTGCTTACCAATCTCTTGGTGAGTACGATCGAGCCATTAGCTGCTATCAGCATCAGTTACAAATTGCAAGAGAAATTGGATATATTCTATCCGAAGGGGAGGCATTATGCAATTTAGGCAATACTTTAATACAAGTTGAGAATTATGTAGAAGCTCTGGATTATTTCCAGCAATCTCTCAACATTTTTCGGGAAATTGGCAGCCGTGCTAATCAAGCGGAAGCTCTGAAGAGTTTGGCAGAAGTGCATCAGCATTTAGGACATCTCGATATAGCTATTGAATTTGGCGATATGGCTTTAGCCATTGCTACAGAGTTAGGCATACCCCTAGCCAATGAGTGTCAGAAGCTTAAGGATACATTGACAACTATAGAAAGGATAGACTCATGAATACTAAAATATTTTCAGACTTAGAAATTAATGACGTTATTCGGCTAGAATCAGCTTTACAAAATTTATTTATTAATATTGATAGTGATGCTGGAAAGCTAGCATTGCTTAGAAATGCTGGTATTAATAATTATTTTCTTGGGTCTATTCAGTTCAATCTAAACATTAATGAATCAATCACTATATTAGTTTCCAAATTTAAAAACTTCTCTATCTCTAGCAAAGATCCAAGTCATCCACTGGTCAACTTTCTACATTATTTACTTCAACAACCCCAAAAATACAACTTAAATGACGAACACATAGAAGTATTCACACAGATTCTTTCGATTGGTCACAAAAAACTTAAACATTTTCAAACAAATGAGTCTTTTATCCATCCAGAAGATGAATTTAAATATCAAGTTGAAGAACAATCTTGGTACGCTCCTATTTTTCCAGAAATAGAAGAAATTCACGAAGAAGATAACTCAATCAAATCAGAAATTGATGTTGTTCTCATTACCGCAACAGACACAGAATTAAAAGCAGTCGCAAACTTGCTCCAACCTTATCCTGAAAAGGCAAAGATCTTGCTCGTTTATTCTGGACCTGAAACCTACTACATCGGGAAATTTGGTGCATATAAAACTGTTGTTACGAAATGTCGCATGGGTTCAATTGGCGAAGGCTCTGTTATCTTAGCTACTGAACAAGCTCAACGTCTCTGGAGTCCTAGAGCCATTATTATGATTGGCATAGCCTTTGGTAAAGACCCAAGAAAACAAAAAATCGGAGATGTGTTCGTGGCTTCCCAGATTATTTCCTATGAACAACAGCGTGTTAGTGAAAAACAAACTGTATATCGCGGTGCTATTCCTCCCAGTAATCCAATATTACTGAATCGTTTTGAGAACATTCAAAACTGGCAGTTTATTTGTCCTGATGGTTCAAGTTCTAAAATTCATATTGGCCCTATTTTATCAGGAGAAAAATTGGTTGACGATCCAGTATTTAAAGCCAAGCTACTTGACGAGTTTCCCCAAGCAATTGGAGGAGAAATGGAAGGGGCTGGTTTATGTGCTGCTTCAGGGCGGGTAGGTACAGCATGGATTTTAGTCAAGTCTATTTGCGACTGGGGAGATGGAAAAAAACACAATAAGCATCAGCATTTAGCAGCTGCAGCAGCGGCTTCGCTCGTGCATCATGTATTGTCTCAAAAAACTGTAATGAATGGAATAAAAAAAATGATTAACTGAATAGATACAAAAATCATAAAATCCTTGAGGTAAGATAATGAGTAAACACAGTGAGTTAGAAGAGCAAGATCGAGAAACATTAAATAAATTGTCCATCACACCATCCGGTGAATCCATACTGGCACAGTTGGGTATCGAGCCAACTGCTATAAAAATTATTAAACCACCTTGGAAACGCAACAAATATAGGGCTGTAGTAAACTGGTTAATGAAATATAAACCCCTATCTGATGTTACTAACATTGAAAAAATCAAGGGTTTAGTGGAAGCATTTTATCATCTTTGTGAAGTAGAAGCTTGGAAAGAAGCAGGTAACATACCTTCAGTTACCCTCAATACCCCCACTAATGAAAAATTACATAATCAGCTACAAACTTGGGGTTATTATCGGGAACAGATCGATTTATACAGCAAACTTTTAGGCAAATTAAACTCCGAATGGGATGCTACCTGTCTAGGGGGTTTGGGGAATGCCTACCAGTTTCTAGGAGACTACACTCGTGCGATTGAGTTCCATGAGGAATGTTTAGCGATCGCACGAGAGAAAGGGTATCGAAAAGGCGAGGGTAATGCGCTGGGGAATCTGGGCAATGCCTACTCGTCCCTGGGAGACTATACCCGTGCGATGAAGTTATATCAACAGAATTTGGTCATTGCAGGGGAGATAGGTAATCGTCGAGGGGAAGCAGGAGCGTTGGGCAGTTTGGGTAATGTCTACCATGCTCTGGGAGACTACGCCCGCGCGATTGATTTTCATCAGCAGTGTTTGGCTATTGAACAAGAGATAGCTAATCGTTGGGGAGAAGGGGCTGCACTGGGGAATCTGGGCAATGCCTACTTATCTCAGGGAGACTATACCCATGCGATTGAATTCCATCAGAAGCGTTTGGCAATCTCACAGCAGATAGGCAATCCCCAAGGTGAAGGGGAGACGTTAGGCAATCTGGGTATTGCCTACTATTACCAAGGAGATTATCGTCAAGCGATTTCTTACTTCGAGCAAAAATTGGCGATTGCACGGGAAATTGGCGACCGCCGGGGAGAAGGCTCAGCATTAACTAATCTAGGCAATGTCTACGAATCATTAGGAAAGTATAGTCAAGCGATTTCATGTTTTCATAAACATTTGGCGATCGCACAGGCAATTGGAGATCGCCGGGGAGAGGGGGCTGCACTAAGTAATCTGGGTACTGTTTACAGAGCGACCGGAGATTATCGTCAGGCAATTTCCTGCTTCGAGCAGGCTTTGGCGATTGCACAACAAATTAAAAATCGTCGGGGAGAAGGGATGGTTTTGGGAAATCTGGGTATTGTCCATAATTCCTTGGGAGATTATCGTCAAGCAATTTCCTACTTCGAGCAGGATTTAGCAATTGCACGGGAAATTGGCGACCGTTCGGGTGAAGGAGCCGCACTAGGTAATCTGGGCGTTGCTTACAGATCTATAGGAGATTATTATCAAGCGATTTCCTTCTTCAAGCAGCGTTTAGCGATCGCACAACAAATTACAGATCGTTGGGGAGAAGGTATGGCACTGGGTAATCTGGGTATTGCTTACAATTCTCTGGGAAATTACCAACAAGCAATTTTATATTTTGAAAAACGTTTAGTTATTGCACGAGAATTGGAAGATCGTCCAGGGGAAGCTACGGTTCTTGGTAATCTGGGTGTTGTCTATAGATCATTAGGAAACTATCCTCAAGCAATTTCCTACTTCGAGCAGCATTCTACAATAGCAAATGAAATTGGAGATCGGGCGGGTGTTGGAAGAGCTATGGGTAATTTAGGAATCACTCTAATGAAACTTAAGCAACATTCAAAAGCATTGGAATATTTGCAGACAGCAGTCAGTATTTCACGAAGCATTGAAGATCATGCTACTGAGGCTATAGTGATCTCTAATTTAGCAATACTTCACGATAAGTTAGGCGATCGCCTTCTGGCTCTTGAGTATTGCGATCGCGCCTTATCCATTGCCACAGAGTTAAACATACCCTTGGAAAAAGACTGTAGAGACTTAAAAAAACAATTAGAACACAGCCATGAGTAGCCTGAATAAGTTGATTACTGGAGAGCAACAGGTTATCGAAAAAGTTGACATGATGCCTCCCGGTGAGTCAATTCTGGTGGCACTGGCAATTGACCCCTATACCCTTAAATTCATCAAATCTCACTGGCAACGTACCCAGTACCGAGCAGTAATTAACTGGCTTACGAAATATCAATCCCAGCCCAATGCTTCCAATTTGGAAAAAGTGAAAGGTTTACTAGAAGCCTTTCACCATCTTTTTGAAATAGCAGCTTGGAATCAAGCTTTAACAATTTTAGTTGTTAAAATTTTTAATCATGAAAATGACCAGCTTCACAATCAACTTTTTTCCTGGGGCTATTACAAAGAAATATCAGCATTGTACACAAAGTTTTTGGAGAATTTAGATTTTCTAAATCCTGACTATAAAACTATTTTTTTATATGGTATGGGAAAAGTGTATTATGCCCAAGGAAACTTAACAAAAGCGATTAACTACTATCAACAAGCATTGGATCTTGCGCGTACACTTCCCGCTTCTCAACAGGAAGGAGCAATTTTGAATTGTCTAGGTGTTGCTTACCAATCTTTGGGTAATGATACTCAAGCAATTGATTGCTATTGGCAAGATTTATTACTGGCATGGAAAAACAAAAACTGCCAAGGAGAAGCTGCTGTACTAAACAGCTTGGGATTTATGTTTTGTCAACAGGAAAAATTCCACAAAGCAATCAAATACCAGAAAGAAAGTTTGAGAATTCTACGTCAAAGCGATAATCTCTCCGATCAAGGAAGAGTATTGGGAAGTCTGGCACAAGCTTACGGTGGTTTAGAAAAGTACGACGAAGCTATTAAATACCATCAACACCATTTAAAAATCATGCAGGACATGAAAGATCGTGCAGGGGAGGCAGAGGCATTATGTAATCTTGGAATTACTATGGCAAAACAGAAGGAAACACAACTAAATAAGCCTTTAGAATTTGAAGATTATTCACAAGCACTGCAATATTTGGAGGAAGCTCTAGAAATTTGCAGAGAAATTGGTATCGGGTTAACCGAAATTAATGTACTATGGAATTTAGCAGGAATTTATCAGAAGTTAGGTCAGAAAAATTTGGTTCTTAAATATTCCCAACTCGCTTTGAATATTGCCAATAAACTAGGCATACCAATTAAATCGTTTAAACAGTTACGATTTGATTAGAAAGCAATACAGTAGTCTACCAGTCTACTCTTTTTTCCTGCGCCGATCTAGGTTGGCCTGGGTTCCCGATCGCTCTCTACCACAACGTACCCAAGCAATATCTCGATCGGAATCCAGCGTCATTTGGGTATCTCGCTCTAGATCGCTTTGAAATCCCCCACGGCTAGGAAATCCCGCATTATTGCGAGGACTCGCGAACATATGATAAACAATAACTGCCTCAGTTCGCCCACAAAGATACTGTTGTGCAACGGTATCTGTACCTTTGGCATCCCAACTACAAAACACTCATCTCGATCGCGCGATCGAGATGAGTGTAATAGGTATCAAATTCTTCCTGAGTCAGGTTGATGTGTCCGCTAATAAAATTAACAACCTTTTTACTTTTCACGCTCTAAAAATATATGAGTAAAGCGATAAAGATATCTCAATTCCAGCAAGCTCTTGAAGCTGTAGAAGTTTTATCATTAGAAGATCAAGCCTGGGTTCTAGATATTCTCCAGAATCGTCTGCGACAAGAGCGAGGAAATGAATTACCGAAGGAAGTGGCAGAAGTTCGTCAAGAGTATGCTGAGGGCAATGTTAAATTTGGGTCTGTAGCTGATTTCATGGTAGATTTGGATGAGAGTGATTGGAACCTACTATGACTCAACAACCGCAACCAGAACCAGAAAAAGTTAAGCAGACAGTTGCTAAAATGCGCGAAGTCTGTCGGCAGTTTGATAGTCTTAATTTTGCACTTGATGAACTGATTGCTCAGATAGAAGCAGATATTCGGAATAGTCCTCTCACAGCTTATCGTTTAGGGAGAGCCAAGTCTGTTGCTGGGCCTGCCGAGTCAGAAAGTTAGTGGTTTGGAATTGGTATCAGCCTCAACCATCCTCCACAACTTCCTCCACCGATAAACCCAACGCCTCCGCCACCTGTTGGGCACTCAAACCCATTCCCAGCAACCGGGGAATTGCAGCCCTTCTTGCTTGAAATTCAGCTTGTCGTGCTTGTTCTGCTCGATCGGCTATTTCGCGTTGTTGTTCCCCCCGCAATCTCTCCAATTCGGCTCTTTCATCGCCAATCAACAGCAAATTACCTTCCTCATCCCACCAGCGCAGCCACAGCATGGTTTGATTTTGATAACTTCCTTGCCAAAGTCCCAATTCTACGCCTAAAGGTGCGATCGCAAAATGACCCCGCTCGTTAAGTTCCAACAGCCGATAATACCCGTCAATCAACCGATAAACTTCTAATCTGCCGCTGTTAATTTGGTAGATGCCATAATAGGGAATTCGCATCACCTGTTCGTAAACCCAAAACTTTCCGGGTTTCGTCAACACTCCTTCATCAGTGCGCGATAATGGAGTACGCGCGGCGAAGCTATCCCGAAGGGAATCGCGCTCTTCATCGCCATTACCACTCGCAAATTCCAACGCAATTAACGGTGCTATGTGTTCCCGCCATAACACGTAGGAACGGCGAATTTGCCCCTCTAAATTTGGAGGTACATTGGGAACATAAAACCAATCAGGAGCTTCTGCACCTTTCTCTGCTGGATCGGTTTCTCGCCAGTAAATGCCGCTATCTTGACCGATCGCATATTGTCCGTCAGGATGTCGCTCCTGCAAAATCGGGCCGATCGAATCAGTTAAAATTAAACTTTGCGGGTGCTCCTGAAAATTATTCACAAAAGTACCATCCGACTCTGGTAATTGAGTGTGGTCTGGAAAAGCAGGAGGTAGAACAACGCGGTCAACGCTCTGGGTCATAATTCCCTCCGAGGTCTTGCTTAATTTATAATATCATGTCCCAGGTTCGTAATGAGGACTTCAGTCCGCATCCAAATTAAGAAGGACTGAAGTCCTCACTACAAACCTGATATCTTAGGTTCGTAGTGAGGACTTTAGTCCGCATTTAAATTAAGAAGGACTGAAGTCCTCACTACGAACCTGGTGAGGACTTTAGTCCGCATCCAAATTAAGAAGGACTGAAGTCCTCACTACAAACCTGATATCTTAGGTTCGTAGTGAGGACTTTAGTCCGCATTTAAATTAAGAAGGACTGAAGTCCTCACTACAAACCTGGTGAGGACTTTAGTCCGCATCCAAATTAAGAAGGACTGAAGTCCTCACTACAAACCTGATGTCTTAGGTTCGTAGTGAGGACTTTAGTCCGCATTTAAATTAAGAAGGACTGAAGTCCTCACTACGAACCTGATAATCGTTATTTTTTAGGATAGTATCTAATTGGTAATTCGGAATAAAATAAGAATTTTTGAGTTAAAAGTCTCAAATTTTTAACTCAAAATTCTGGGGCGAGTCCTCTTGGTACCGCCCCTAGAAATGTCCTTAAGGTTTCGGTAGCGCACCTTCGGGACTAGGAGAAGCAGCCGGTTCGGGACTAGGAGAAGCACCCGCTTCGGGACTCGCTTTTTCCGCCGCAGGATCAGGCGAAGGAGTGCCGCTAGCTAACTGATTAATTTGGTCTTTATAGTTAGGTGGAGCTAACTCAGTAGCTTTATTAAACAGCGTTTTTGCTTCGTCTGTTTTGCCTTGTTCCTTCAACACGATCGCATGAGCTAACGTCGGACGAAAATCTTTCGGATTTGCCTTAGCCGATTCGTCGTAAATCGCGATCGCCTCTGGGTAGCGCTTCTGCACTGCATAAACCTGCCCCAAAATCAACTGCACCGAAGTTACATCAACACTTCCCGGTTTCGCCTGATTTGCAGCCGGAGCAGCCTTCAGCGTATCTTGCAGTAGTCCGATCGCAGCTTCCGGCCGCTGCTGCACCAACAGCAAATTCACCAACCCCTGCAAAGCCGCAATTTCCCCAGGCTTAGACGCTAAAATTGACCGATAAGCCTGAGCCGCTCCTTCGCGATCGCCCGTGCGTTCCTTCGCCTGAGCCAGCAAAATCCCGTATTCTGTAGTGTCAGGATTCAGTTTAGCCAACTTTTCCAACGTCGGCACCACATCCTTAATTGCCCCCACTCCTTGTCCGATCAACTCCAGCCGCACCTGCAACAAGCCCCGCAAAGCCGTTACATTGTCAGGTTCGCGCTGCAAAACCAATTCGTACCCCCTCACCTGATCTTGCAGCAACTGCGATTGCTTATCGTTAGACTGCGCCGTCTGAGTTGGCGTTGGAGTCGATCGACTTGGCGCTTGGTTGGCCTTGATAATCCTGTCCAAAATTGGTGGCAGCAAACTAAATCCCACAAAAGCGACGATCGCCAGCACCACCACCACACTAATCAACCCGCGACGCTTGTTTGCTTTCTCCATAAAATTCAACTATCCCAGCTTAAAATGTACTGTTTTCTAAGAAAATTAACGCATCGCCAAGGGGCATCAGCAATTTAACCAGATCCATGCAACCATAAAAGTTCTTAACTTCAAAGTCCAATTGACAAAGCAGTCTTTTGCTTGCAGCTAATATGGTAACAGACCCACAACTTTGCGCCCGCCAAACAATTTTGGACACTCATACCTCCAGCCCCAAAGACTGCGGCGGGCGTCCAATGAGAGTTTGGTGAAGCTGAAAATTACCTAAAAGATGGCGGATCGGCCCGCTAGGTAATTGGATTAAGTAAAATAGGCAAGCTGAATATCCTAAATGCTACAAGCTGGCAACGCCAGCTTTCGCGCGATCGACCTTATCATGGGGTTAGGAACTGTCAAAACTCTTTGCCAGCAAAGAGTTTAGCAGCTAGCGATCCCAAGGCAGTCGCAGCGTTCATGCGTTGGCGTTGACGGGTCAAAATCAAACTTGGCGGCGCGAGCCCCAAGTCTGGTGCTAGTAGTAGTTAAAGCAGTTTCTTCAGTTTATTCTTAATTTCCCTCAAGGGATGTGTCTCCGCTGCAAGGAGTTTTTTATGAACCCCTCTCCGAACCGGTCTTCCAAATCGTCCAAATCTACTTCCACTCGCAAGGCTCAGCCAAGCGATACAGCCGTGAATGAGCCCGCAGTTACAGCCTCCGTTCCCGAGACACCAGACGAAAGTCCCGTGTCTGCCGCGTCGGCTGCACCTGTTGACGACAGTCAACCACCAGCGCCAACGGACGCCCCTGCGCCAACCGACTCGCTGCAACGACCGCGCTACAATTCAGACATCGATCGGGACAAAACAAAGCCAAAAGAACCGCTCAGCAATGCTCCGGTACCCTCGGAGCCAAAATCTGCACCTCCAGCACCTGCGATCGCCACCGCCGAGCCTGCCGCTAATGTCAGTCAGGCCGCCGATGACATTGCTTCGGTGATGCGCCAGCACCCGATCCCACCCCCCAGCGAACCCAGACAGTACCGAGCTGTTGGTTTGGTGCGGGGCCGCTACACGCAATCCGAAGAGCAATTTACCCGGGGTATGCTAATAGCTGCCGACGGAACTGCCATTGATGCAGTTTTGCTGGGTAGAGTCATGAGTTTAGTCAAAAATCACCTGGATCTGGAACAAGAACACCTGTGGGTGGTCTATCCCCGCACCAGGCAAGAAGACGGTAATTTGCACGCCCAAATTATGGGAGTTTGGGAGCCGGAAACGCTCAAAAAATCTCCCGAACCTTCCTCTGACGATGAAAACCTCGAAACAGGGGAGATAGAGACTGGCGGCGAAGCATCGACCGCACCTTTACCGCCCTCGGAACCTGATGTTGAGGATGGCTATTTTTCGATTCGA
This sequence comes from Microcoleus sp. bin38.metabat.b11b12b14.051, assembly GCF_013299165.1. NCBI lineage: Bacteria > Bacillati > Cyanobacteriota > Cyanophyceae > Oscillatoriales > Microcoleaceae > Microcoleus > Microcoleus sp. bin38.metabat.b11b12b14.051. Next base: position 38,119 of record NZ_JAAFKD010000008.1, on the reverse strand, counting down.
GGCGAGGTGATTTATCAACAATCGCAAGATGATCAAGAAAAGTATGTCATCGTCAAAATCAAGCAAGCTCCCCGCAAAAATGATGACAAGATGAAGTTTTTTAAGCTGAAGCTCAAGGGAGATTTAGGCACAAAGGCGATCGGATTTTTTTGGGATTTTCACGTCAAATTGCAAGCTGACAGTCTGATGATTCAGCAAGCCAACAATATTGGGGCCCTGCCTATTAAAAAGCGGAAATTCCCCCCCGGAAGCGGCAAGCCCAGCGGCGGCTACAAAGGAGGGGGAAGCAAACGTCCCTTTACTCCTAGACCCACCGGTGACGGTTCTCGCATAGAACGCCCTAATATTAAGTCCCCAGCAGCAGCCGTCGCACCTGCTGTCCCCAAGGAACCTCTTCCTAAGCCGGTGAAGAAGCCTAAACCAGTTGAGGAATAAGACGATTTTAGATTTTAGATTTTACATTTGAGATTTTTGGTAAGTGCGTGAGTTTTCCCTGCGTGCAGTTTTTTACCAGAATTCTTCTATCGAAAATCTCGAAGTTTGGACGCACTCGCAAGGCTCGGAAACCGGGTTTTTTGCTAAAAAACCTCAGCTTTCATGCCAAGCTAAGCACAAGAAACCCGATTTCTCAAACCTTGTACGTCCAAAAATCATCTACAATCTACAATCTAAAATCGGAAATTGTTTATTCCAGCCTGACTTGGGCGCCCCACAAATCTTGTGGGAGAAATACTCTGTCGGTGGGTAGGGGAGCAACTGGGGCCGTGAGGGTAAATTGATTCGCTTCAATTTGCTGCTTCAATTCCACTGCTACTTGCCGCGAGAGAAACATACTCGCCAAGGGGGCTGTCCGCACCGGTTTACCTTCAATGAGAATGCGACCTGTCTTTAATTGAGCGTAACTGACTAAACCGAAGGTGGGACGAACGCGCCGGGGGATAGAGAAATCTACCACCGGCGCGACTATTTTTTTGTCTGATACTGCACAGTTGGCGACGACTGTTTCGTTTAAGACGGGAAAGGGGATGCCGACTCCCAGCATCAAGGATGGGCCGTAATTTTTGAAGTAGCAGCCGCGCACCCATTTAGAGTTCATCTGTTTGGCGTCGCCGATGAGTGCCAGGGTGGCAGCCGGCCCGATGGGAGTGCCGTTGGGCTGCCGTTTTTGCAGCGGGAAGTGCTGGGTTCCTTCCCAGGTGATGTAGCCCTGAGCGCCTCCTAGGAAGATGCGAGTGCCGATGCCGATGAGTTCGAGGTGGGGGTCGTTTAGCAGGGGAGACATGGCTCCAAGGCTCGAATAGACGGCGTTGCCGAGGTTTGGTTGCAGGGGGCCGAGGTAGGTGAACAGCGGGCGATCGCCCCCGTTGACTCCTACAATAAAGTTTTGATAGACGTTCCGGGGATTGAATAGATAAAACTGGTTAATCGTATCGCGGGTAATCGTGGTTTCAAAGGAGGCGCGCGGGTAGCAGTCTGTGACTTGCCCCAAAGCTCGCAACTGCACGGGTTTGCCGGCAATTAAGTCTTCGATGACGTGTCCGCCACCCCGTTCCCGCGATTCTTCGCCGTCTTCGGCTACTTGGGTGGCTCCCAGGTACAGGTCTACCGCGCCAAAGCCGGAATAGGCTAAAACGCCGTCTAGCCAGCACTGGCGGATTTTAATCGGGGGGTCGGTATGGCCGAGGTTGATGATGGCGCCGGAGGATTCCATCGGCTCGAAAGTGCCTGCGGTAATCACATCTACTTGTTTGGCGGCTTCGGTAATGCTGGTTTCTCGGACTCTAGTTTTGAGTTCTTCGATTGTCCAGACTGTGGCTTTACCTTGGCTGATTTTATCGTTGATTTCGTCGATCGATCTCATAAGACTATTTTAGATATTAGATTTTAGATTGATGGAATGTCGATCGCACATATGCAGTTTTGGCGATCGGACTTGGTTTGAGAACACAGCCAAATGTTATAACAGAGATCGGGATTATCTTATAAATAACATAAGGAGCGATCGGCATGACTCAAGCGATATTAAAACCAGTCACGTTCGATGAATTTATTGACTGGTATCCTGAAAATTCCCAAAAGCATTACGAACTGCACAATGGAGCTATTGTTGAGATGCCTAAAGCCACCGGAGAACATTCAGAAGTAGCTGGCTTCCTCTGCCTCAAGCTAGGAATAGAAATCGAGAGGCTGGGGTTGCCCTACTTCGTACCCAAAGAATGCGTTGTCAAAGCTGATAACGAGCGCTCTGGTTACGAACCGGATGCGATCGTTTTGGACAGACAAGCGACGAACAGCGAACCGAGATGGAAAAAAGAATCTATCATTACAATGGGTAGTTCTGTCCGGCTAATTGTCGAGGTTGTCAGTACCAATTGGCAAGATGATTACGCTCACAAATTGGTTGATTATGAAGCTTTAGGCATTTCTGAATATTGGATTGCAGACTATTTGGGACTTGGTGGCAGACGCTATATTGGCAATCCTAAACAACCTACTTTTTTCGTTCACCATTTGGTTGATGGCGAGTATCAAGTCAGTCAATTTCGGGGAAGCGATCGAATTGTGTCGCCCACATTTCCAGAGTTGAATTTGACGGTGCAGCAGATTTTTAGCGCTGGACAAGATGCGGTTTAAAATGCGACGAACATTGAAGTAGGTAAACAGCATTGCCGTATCCGGTCGGGGGTTATGGAAACAAAAGACAATTTGTATAACCTTAATAATTGTAGCAAGACTTTTTCAAATTGGGATAAGATTCGGCGATTTAAATCGCGACTATACAAACAAAGTCCGCCTGCGCGGACGGAGAAATAAACGGTATTTAAGCCAGACTTTGTATTATCATGAAACTCAATTATTGATTTTATGGAGCGTCATTTTCTGAATCATCAGAGATGTCAGGCTTGTGTTCGGGTAACTTTTTGGGATAAGATTCGGCGATTTAAATCGCGACTATACAAACAAAGTCCGCCTGCGCGGACGGAGAAATAAACGGTATTTAAGCCAGACTTTATATTATCATGAAACTCAATTATTGATTTTCTGGAGCATCATTTTCTGAATCATCTGAGATGTCAGGCTTGTGTTGTGGTAACTTTTCTTGCCGGTTTTCGGTCACTCCTATAGACTCATATTCTTCGTGGATAGCAGAATCAATTGCCGCCAACCTTTGAGGATTGGTATCCCACTGGTTGAGAATGTCTTTAATTAGCGCTTCCCTAATCCAAACTTGAGCGACAACTGTGAGGGGAAGGGCTAGCAACAAGCCTAAAAATCCAAAAAAGGTGGCAAAGAATACTTGAGCTATCAATGTTACCGCTGGCAGCAACGATACTTGCTGTGCCATGACGTAGGGAGTGAGGATATTGCTTTCAAACTGTTGAATTAGAAAGTAAAGAATCAGGACTAAACCGGATTTTAAGGGAGAGTCTAAAAGTGCGATCGTCATTGGCGGGATGACACTGATAGTGGGGCCAATATTCGGAATTAAGTTCAAAAAACCTGCTACTACAGCGTGAGCTAGTGGCAGAGGAACTTGCAAAACCGACAAACCAATTAAGCTCAAAAAAGCAATCACACTCATGCTAATTAACGCACCAATAACCCATCGACCTAGAGCAATTTCGCATTCATCTAAAATACCCTCGACCCGCCGCCGATAAAACGAGGGAAATAGTTGTATAAATGCTTTGCGGTAAGAGAGGGGATCTGCTAAGGTCATCAAGGTCAAAACTAAGACTAGCAAAAAGCTGAGGATCACACCTAATGTGTTGCCAACAAATGCTCCTGCACCGCCCACAAGTTGGTTGGACAATGGTTGCAGTTGTCGCATAATATCGTTAATATCGAGATTCGGCAACCGTTGTCCAATTTGTCCCGAGAAGCGAGTTTCGATTTCATCTACCCAATCATTTAATCTTGCTATTCCTTGAGGAGCTCTTTGGGTAAGTTGTTGGAATTGCAGGGCGAAGGGCGGTACAATGATCAGGAATAAGCCTACGAAGACGAGGAATAAGAAGGTAATTGAGCAAAGTACGGCGATCGACCTTTTGAGTCGGAATTTTTTTTGTAAGTACCGTGCTAGTTTGTTTAAGGCTGTGGCTAAGACGATGGCGGCAAACAGCAGCAGTAGAGCCTGCCTGATTTGCCAGAGGATGTAACAAGATGCGATGAGGGCTAATAAGCCCATCCACTGTCCTAGCTTCATTAGATTTTCGATCTTATAACGGGGAATTGCCGACGTTGCTTGACACGCTTTTGAAATCGCGTCTCTACAAGATAGCTTAGATGCGATCGCCTTTTTATAATATACCCCTAGGACGGAGCCTCCTCAATTCCCTTTGGCGAACACCTGCTGCGCTGTCAGGTTCAATTCTGGGAAAGTTGGGGACTCAATCACCTCAGCCCCTCGAAACTGTTTAACTTGATATTCCCCATCAATGAGTTGGTAAACCGAAAAAGTTGGTTGCTTAGGATTACCGATAAACCGTCTACCACCCAATCCTAAATAGTCTACAATCCAATATTCTTGGATACCCATTGACTCGTAAGCCTCTAGTTTTAGGGAATAATCATCCGCCCAGTTTGTGCTAGTGACTTCTACGATTAGCGGGACTGATGAACCCATTGTAATAATTGATGATTTCTCCCATCGAGGCTCGTTTACAATGGTTTGTTCGTTGAGTACAATAATATCAGGCTCGTATCCAGATTCCTCGCTGATGGGTTTGATGACAGATTCTTTGGGGATGAAGTACGGCAATTGTAGCCGTCTGATTTCAAAATTGATATCTGCTAAGAGAAAACCTGTCAGTTTAGAATGTTGGCCTGTTGCTTTTGGCATTTCAACAATCTCTCCATTGTGGAATTCGTAGTGGTGTTCTGAGTTTTCAGGATACCAGTCAATGAATTCATCGAATGTTACAAATTCTGGCAGGGCTTGAATCATGATGATGGCCTCAAGTTTGGTTGTGATGGTTGTGCTGGGCTGGGAATTTATTTGCCTTTAGATCCCACATTCCGCACGTCAATTTGTAGTATGCCAATTAATACGAAAATTCTGAGTTTTTTGACGTTTTATTTGTCTCGTTTGCGTATAAACACTTGGTTGTTTTTTGTTTTAGTGTTCGCTAAGCTACTCAATAAATATAATAATTACATATTACATCTTGAAGTGCGGAATGTGGGTTGTATATACAAGAGCGCTGAAGCGCAACAACGTACCTTTATTTAATGCGATCATTGCATAAGTCTCGTTCAAGTCTTTCTCGAACAATTTGTTGATAAAAACTCTCTAAAGCTGTCACACAAATTTTATCGTCAAACAAACGATCATGTCGCTGACTCATACGTTGTGCAATACCTCGCCGCCACTCTGAATCTAAACCCAACTTGACAGCAATGTCAATGTATTCCTTTTCATTTTGAGCAATGGTGTCTCTCACTCCCAGCATCTTTAGAAAGCTATAAGCCAATACGGTTTACTTAAGACTATTTATGCCCCGGAGATCCCCCTAAATCCCCCTTAAGAAGGGGGACTTTGAGAGCATTCTTGTCCCCCCCTTTCTTAAGGGGGGTTAGGGGGGATCTCTCTTAAGTAAACCGTATTGAGCTATAAGCATGAAGTAGCCGTAGGGTGCGTCGCTATCGACCATCCTCAAAAAAGAGCGACAATCTCATAGCGACGCACCTGTTATTTTCGATGCCCAGGAAACAACCCTCCGTTTCACTCCGCCCAACATTCTCAAAAACATTTATTAAAATTGCTTTAACTTTCAAGTCTTTCTCGAACAATTTGTTGATAAAAACCCTCTAAAGCTGTCACACAAACTCGATCGTCAAACAGATAATCGTGTCGCTGACTCATGCGTTGTGCAACATCTCGCCGCCACTCTAAATCTAAACCCAACTTGACAGCAATGTCAATGTATTCCTGTTCATTTTGGGCAATTGTATCTGTCACTCCCAGCATTTTTAGAAAGCTATAAGCGTGAAGCCCCCGCATAAATTCTCCCGGACAGGTTACTATAGGTAAATTACAGGCGATCGCCTCCAACGACGTATTTCCCCCCGACCAAGTGAAAGTATCCAAGAAAACATCGGCAAGAAAGTTCATTGCTATATACTCTTGTCGAGTTGCAATGGCTCGAAACAAACAGTAATCTTCGCTGTCGAGCTTGACAGCAGCAAAAGCCCGCTTGAGCCGTTTTCGCAACAGTTCGCCGCGCGGGAAAATAAACTGAGCTTGCGGAACGCGACGGGCAATTTGTGCTAATATAAAATCATATTGCGGTAAGTATTTGAAAGGAGCTTGGCAGCACAAATAAATGACTGCATCTTCTCGGAGGTCAAAATCTAAGCGACTATTATTTAATTTTCCCACGGTTGGCTTCGGGTAGGAAACGCCAATATTAGGCAACTTAATTAACTTTTCTGAATAATGCAGTTGTGCATTTTCCGGTTCCATCAATTCGCTGGAAATAAAATAGTCAATAGTAGGCAAACCAGAGGTTACAGGATGTCCCCACGCCGAACATTGCACTGGGGCGAGGCGCAAAGCTGCGATTTGGATCGTTGGTGCATCCATCCCAATTTCCGGGAATACCAAAATGTGCAATTTGTCATCAATGATTTGTTGGCATACGGCTTCTAAGTTGTGAGGAATGTGCCGAAATACATGGCTGTATTCGCGAAATTGTTCTGTAATTGGATCGGGTTCATTGCCAGTATAATAACAGTAAATTTCTAATTGTTTTGTGTCAGCATAACGCAACCAGCCTGTCAACCATAAAGTTCCGCTGTAAGAATGCAGGTAACTAGAAACATAACCGACTCTAATTTTGCCATTTTCCGGGAGTGGAGGCATGGGTTGCGATTGCACCCACTGGGGATAGTTTGCAACCATAATTTGATGAACTAAATTCGCATATTTTGATTGCGATTCCACAACATTGTGGGCTTGATATGCTAGGTAAAAGTTAGTAAAACTCCTCAGGCCACAGCAAGCATTTGTTTTGTCTTCTGGAGTAGTGAGAGATGTTTGCTCAATTAAGTTTTCTAATTCTCTTACAAATCGGTGACGGTAAAGCTTAATTTCTTCTGTATCCTCGTAAATTATCGGTAATGTTAAGTGTTTCAAAAGTTTAAAAACGTATTCATTCGGGAGAATGTCAGCGGCGATTTCTGCCTTTGAGATAGCTTGTTGTGTGCGTCCGTTTTGCTGGCAAATTTTAATAAGTTCAAAATGCAGTTGTCCTGCTGTCCGGTGATAGCGAATTCCGCATTCAAGGGTAGCGATCGCTTCTTCTATATTGTTAACGTTTCGCCAACACTGGCTGAAGTTAAAATACAGTTCTATATCTCCTATCTGAGATGCTAAAAGCTTTTGATAGAGCTCGATCGCTGCTTCATATCTACCTTGAATGTAGAGTGTGTTGGCAAAGTCGATCGCCCTTGCTGTTTGGGATTCCAGGATTAATTCGCTAAGTTGCGCCTGTTCCAATACAGGAATTTTGTCAGCCCCGGATTCGGCTAGTGCTGTTTGATTTTCCGCAGTCAACCTAATTCGATATTGAATCTGTGGTACAAGATTTTGCCACTGGCTTTGACTGAGGTTTTCTAATAAAATAATTTCCGGTTCGTCACTAGGCTCTAAATCTTCTTCCATGCAGAGATTCATCAGAATCCCGGACAAAATTAAATGAGCGTCTAACTCAGAGTCTTCTGAGATTTCGGTGCTATCTATTAAAAGAGCTAGATTATGCCGATCGCGATGAGTGACAATACTTTTAATAATCGCTGCTAACTCTAAATAGAGCAATTCTTCTGCTTGGCTCCAATCGGGAAAAATCAGCAAGTTTAAGGGTTTGAGATTGAACGTGGTTAAATCCATGCGATCGTCTGTCCTGTATTATTGGGTATTCTGGGGATTATGCTGTTTTGTGCGGCTCCTCAACTCCTACCTGGGCTGCTGTTGCCATGCCCGCCACCCAAGGATCGCAGCTAGGATGATGCTGGGGGTAAACACGGCGATGATGGCGTTGAAGTCGCTTGAGGCTATGGATAAGCTGGGCCCTACGTATTTGATGGCAAGGGTAAGGGCGGCGGAGAAGGAGAATACTTTGAGGATGGGGCTGATGTTGGTGTTCATGGATGTGGTGGTTGGTTGTATAATCTGGTTTTGGGCGGGCGTTGGAAACTTTGACCTTAACTATTATGGCAATGCTGTGGTCTAGTTGAGTGTGGGGTTTGGCCAAAAGCGCGATCGCCAGCATGGGTACATAAGATTGCTTGTTTTCAGCACCGCCTAAATCAGATACCTTCTCATCCTACAATTAAGGTATGTCACCGCGCAATTTCTTAGTATCAGAGGCAATGTAGAAGAATGGATAACCAAGAATTTGAGATAGTAGAAAAAATTCGCCAGCAATTTGACAATGCTCCTTATCCTAGAATTCCACTTGAACAATCTCCTAAATCTAACTACGATATTCTTTATGTTCATAACCTTGTAACTGCTTACTATTTAAGAAATCAAAAAGTTATTGACACTGAAGGAAAAGTCATTTTAGATGCAGGCTGCGGCACAGGTTACAAATCATTGGTTTTAGCAGAAGCCAATCCTGGAGCCAGAATAGTGGGCATTGACTTGTCAGAAGAGTCTGTAAAATTAGCCAAACAACGCCTTCAATATCATGGTTTTGACAATGCCAATTTTTATGTCATATCACTAGAAGAATTACCTAGCTTAGGCTTAGAATTTGATTACATTAATTGTGACGAAGTGCTTTATCTCTTGCCCGATATAAGAGTGGGATTGCAGTCTATGAAATTCGTGTTAAAACCTGATGGTATTATTCGCTCAAATCTGCACAGTTCAATTCAGAGAACCTCTTACTTTTGCGCTCAGAAAATATTTAAGCTAATGGGTTTAATGAATGATAATCCCGGCGAACTAGAAATGGGATTAGTTCGAGAAACGATGAAATCCTTGAAAGATAGAGTTATGCTTAAGGTGCTATCTTGGAGCGATCAAAAAGCAGAAGAAGACGAGTGGATTTTAAGTAATTATTTATTGCAGGGGGATAAAGGGTATGATATTACTGAAGTTTTTGCCGCCTTGATATCTGCTAATTTAGAGTTTGTCAGCATGGTGAATTGGCGGCAGTGGGAATTGACGGATTTGTTCAAAGCTCCAGATAACTTACCGATGTTTCTAGAAATGAGCCTGCCAGAAATTTCTATGGAAGAGCGACTCCATTTATTTGAGCTGTTACATCCTGTCCATCGCCTGATTGACTTTTGGTGCGGTCATCCTAACAAAGCTCGGCCTTTTTTGCCCGTTTCCCAATGGACCCAATCAGACTGGCAGGTAGCGCGAGTTCACCTGCATCCTCAATTGAAGGTTCCCCAGGTAAAAGAAGACCTGCTCAAGTGCATCGCTAAGCAACAATCTTTCACGATCAGCCGTTATATCCCTTCACTTTCCCAAGTTCCGATCGCCGTCGAGAGTATGGTAGCAGCTTGCCTGCTACCTTTGTGGGAGGGAGCGCAGCCGATGATGTCCCTAGTCCAACTGTGGCTCAAGCTCAAGCCACTGCATCCTGCCACCCTAGATCCCGTGAGCCACGAGACGGCTTTTGAGGAAGTGCGGCATCTCTTAAGTAGCCTGGAAGCTTTTATGTACCTGCTTTTGGAACGATCAGCTTGAAAGTGAAAAAAAAATTGGTCGGGAGTGATATGAAGGCGGGGAAAACTGGGTAAGTTAGCTTTACGAGTTAGAAATCAGTCATCCCACGCCTCTAGGAGAAACAAACCATGAAAACTGAATTAAAAGCTAAGTTCCTGCATCACCTCAATCAAAAAAGACAAGATAAGGGTTTTACCCTGATTGAACTGCTGGTAGTTATCATCATCATCGGTATTCTGTCTGCTATTGCTTTGCCTTCCTTCCTCAACCAGGCGAATAAAGCCAAGCAGTCAGAAGCTAAGCAGTACACAGGTTCGATGAACCGCGCTCAGCAAGCCAAATACGCAGAAAATGGTGCTTTTATAACATCGGTTGATAGTCTGGGTATGGGTATCAAAACTCAAACTTCTAACTATACATACACAATTGATGGTGCCAATGCTAAGTATGTTGGTAATCAAGCAATCTCTGTATCTGACTCACTGTTATCGTATACAGGAACTGTGGCTCTGGTAACACCTACGGGTCAGACTGATGCCACTACTATAGCAGTATTATGTCAGGCTAATACGGTAGGAAAAACGGCTCTGGCTACCAGTGTCGCAACTGCCACTTCCTTAACTTGCACAAATGGAAGTGAAGTCACTAAGTAAGACAAGTATCAGATAGAGAATGGCTCTTGCCAGCCTAGCATCAACGTTTTCAGAAAGAAAGTGGGTAGTGTTTGTTCATGCTACCCACTTTCTTTTAATAATTTGAATGACATTTTTTGGACAAAACATCTCGTAATATCAAAGCAGGATATAAGACAATATGGTTTAGATAAGGTCAATCCCCCTAGCCCCCTAAGAAAAAGGGGACAAAAACTTGCTCAAAGTCTGCCTTTTTCAGGGGGATGCGAGGGAGATATCCGGGCAATTAACATTGTCAAATGAACTGTATTGGGATATAAAACTATAAATTTCCCATCGCTCTTACTGTACTTTGCTTCATTCAAGATGGCATCAATTAGCTTGCTTATATGACTGTTCAATACTTACCTACTGAGCCTAATAATGATTGGGAGAAACAAGCCAGTCAATGTTTAATCCAAGGAGATTACACTCAAGCTGCAAACCTTTATGAACAGGCAATCGAAGCGGAACCCGACACAAAATCCTACTACTGGAATTTCGGGCTAATATTGCTATTGCAGGGGCAAGAGGCAGAAGCTCAGACGACCTGGCTGCTAGGCATGGCAGAGGGGGAACCAGAACAAGTCGAACTGTGGACTGCGGAACTGATACAAGTTCTGCAAGCAGAAGCAGAGCGCAGAGGTAATCTCGGTGATTATTCGCTCTCTTGGGTGATTCGACAGCACCTACGTGAAATCAACCCTACGGATATTAACAATCTGTTGCATATAATACGGCTCTCCATCCTGCTTGAGACTTATACGGGAGATGACTTGATTGATCTAGACTTGTTCAATATACTCAAGTCGGAACCTCCAATTAAGCTAGACTCTGAGCTATTGATGCAAGTGTTAAAAAGCGTTTTAGATTATGACTCTTTGCATCCCTATTCTTTGGAATTCACGGAAGCCTGTATACCTCATGTCCACAACCCTCAAGTTTTTATTGAAATAGTAGTAACAGCTTCAGTTCAGATTGCATACTCGGCACAAATACCAGCACTGCCAGTACGCTTCGCTGAGCTAGCTCGTAGTTTAGACGATCAAAATCTAGGAATATTGCAGCAACTGGCTACTTATTACCAAAATTCTCAACAATACGATCTGGGCATACAAGTAGCTAAGTTGCGTTATTCCTTATCAGATGAGTTAGTAGATAAAGTTTTTTCCAACCATCAGATTATGCGCGGTTTGATGAGTGCAGGTGGATATTGGGAAGATGTTGATTCAGTTATCGCGCTACATAAATCTCTACTGGACTCACTAATCGCTGAACAATCAAGATCGATTCACCCAGTGACAGTTCAAAATTTATTTCTTACCTCTTTCTTTTTACCTTACTTTCAGGACGATCCAAAAAATAATAGGCAAATTCAAAACCAAGTGTCTCAGTTGTGCCAAGCTAATGTTCAAATCTATGCTCAGGATCAGTCTGAGAAATACCGACAGCGGCAGTCATATCGTAAAAGCAGCGGTAGTGCTACTAAGCCCTTGAAGATTGGCTACTTATCTAGTTGCCTGAGAAGGCATTCTGTAGGCTGGTTGGCGCGATGGTTGTTTCAGTATCACGATCGCGATAAATTTCAAATTTACGGCTATTTTATAGGCAACAAAAAAACGCAAGATTTTTTACAAGAATGGTATGTAAATCAAGTTTTCAAAGCATCTGAGGAGACCTTGGTAGGTCTGGAAATAGCAGAGCATATTGCTAACGATGAGATTGATATTCTCATTGAACTCGACAGTATCACTGTAGATATTACCTGTGAGGCGGTGGCGCTTAAACCAGCTCCTATTCAAGCTACTTGGCTGGGATGGGATGCTTCAGGGCTGCCGGCGGTTGACTATTTTATTGCCGATCCATATGTTCTACCGGAGTCTGCTCAAGATTATTACAGTGAAAAAATCTGGCGCTTGCCTCAAACTTATGTAGCTGTAGATGGTTTTGAGGTAGCTGTCCCTACTCTGCGTCGGGATCAGTTACATATTGCTAGCGATGCGGTGGTGTATCTAAGCGCTCAGAAGAGCTACAAACGCCATCCCTCGACAGCGCGACTGCAACTTAAGATTTTGAAGGAAGTGCCGAATAGTTACTTTTTGATCAAAGGTGCGGGAGATGAAGAATCAATCAAGAACTTCTTTACTCAAATGGCAGAAGAAGAAGGTGTGGCGGGCGATCGTCTGCGATTTTTGTCGGAGGTAGCAGTAGAAGCTGTTCACCGAGCTAATTTGGGCATTGCAGATGTCGTTCTTGATACCTTTCCTTATAACGGTGCTACCACCACCTTAGAAACTTTGTGGATGTGCATTCCTCTCGTGACGCGAGTTGGTGAGCAATTTGCGGCCCGTAACAGCTACACAATGATGATGAATGCAGGGGTGACAGAGGGAATAGCTTGGACTGATGAAGAGTATATCGAATGGGGGATTCGTCTAGGGAAAGACCCGGCTTTGCGGCAGCAAATATCTTGGAAACTGCGGCAGTCTCGACAAACGGCTCCGCTGTGGAATGGTCAGCAATTTACGCGAGAGATGGAAAAAGCTTACGAGCAAATGTGGCAGATATATATTGACAAAAATCATTGATGGTGCTAATCCGAGTGACTAATTTGTACACTTAGTTGCTGGACAAACTCGCTAGATTCATCAGTTACTCTGCTGCATAAAACTGTCTAGTTCAAATGAGGAAATGTTCTTTGCTTGAGTTTGTGCGATCGCCTCTCTATTCTCATTCTCCAACACAATTAGACCGTAAATTCGAGGTATCAAAGCTGACCACTGCATTTCGCTCAAATGCCCAATTAGTGAAATTTCTGGCCCGTCGGAAACGTCTAAATCTTCTTCCATCAAAAGATTCATCGCTACGCTAGATAAAGCGAGATTGGCATCTTCGTCAGAAATGTTGCTGCTGTCTACTAAGAGAGTCATCTTGCTTTTGTCTGGGTGAGTTGCGATCGCCCTGATAACTCGTCCTAATTCCAAACCTAAAGACTCTTCTGACTGCGACCAATCTGGAAAAACAATTAAATTAATCTCTTTCAAGTTTAAACGTATTAGAGTTGCCTCAATCAGTGCTGTACTAACCGTTTTTGCCATTTTTGACCAAGAGAAATTTTTAGCTTGTTCCAACCCAGCGGCAATCAATGAATTCCTAATTTTCGGTTTTTGTACCTCACAAAGTGCATCGGCTAAACCCCCAATATCCTCATCATTCACATATAAAGCTGCTTCCCCCGCAACTTCAGGTATAGACGCATTGGGACAAGTAATGACGGGACAACCGCAGGACATGGCCTCTAACACAGGCATCCCAAAACCTTCATACTTTGACGGATAAACCAGTGCGACAGCACCAAAATAAGCTACTCTCAATTCCTCATCGCTCAGTTGCAGCATATGCACGGTACTCCCTGATGTACAAGCTCTCAATTCAGCGTTCAATAATATCCCCATGCCCGTACAGATAATTTCAAAGCCTTGTTTGGTGTAAAGTTTAGCAAAAGCTTGGAAGAACAAAGGTGCATTTTTATAGTTGCTTCCTGCACCGACCAAAATAAAGTAAGGCTTTGAGATACCATACTTAGTTTTAAAACCATTAATTTCTTCTGGACTAGCAGGTGAGAAATTATTCGCAACTCCGCAAAGAGCTACAGTTACTAAATTAGGAGGAATTTGCGGGGAAAACTTGACTAAATCACAAGCTGTATTTTCTGAAATAGAAATATAAGCAGATGCGTGACCGATAGCATGATGCTTTTCCCTCCACATCGGTTCATCAAAATTAGCACCTAATACTTCTGGGATCATGTCATAAGCCATGAATACAGAAGGTGTTGATATGGGCGTTGTGTAGTAGCTAGAGATAAATAAGTCAGCGCCTGTTTCATCGCATACTTGCTGTAGCATTTCCCTATCAGTATCTGTTGTTCTGTAGTCATAAGCTGGCACACTACAATATGTAATTCCTGGAACTTTTGGAGCTGATCCCACTCTATCAAGTACCACTATATGCTTAGCAAAACCATCTTCTGCCCATTGTTCTAGCAGTGACTTCCAGACGCGGGCTATGCCTGTGCTGTAGAGTTGGAAAAATACACCATCTATAATAATTGTAGGAGATTCTATTGGGGTTATTAAAGTTTGATTATGTAACTGAGAAGGTTCTACAAATCTCCAACCAGTTCCGTTAGAATCTCTTCGTGCGATCGGGACTATACCGCATGACTCAGCATTATCTACCGTTGTGCCATCATGCACCCAGGAAAAATACTGCCTCAGTCGAACTGGAAATTGAGTCTGCTGCTGCAAAGCTTTCCACTGCGATCGCGCATCGGTATAGCCGTAATATTGTTCTTTAAATCTTAATTGCTCTGGCGTCACATAGGCGAAGTGCTGGAAAATCAACCCCAGATTTTCGGTTTCTTCGTGTAGGAAAGAGTTTAATTCTGAAACATTTCTAAACTCACCATCTGGTAAAGGTTCAGCTAAAATTGGCGGTTCGTGGCGTACCCAGACATAGCCAGGTTTAAATCTCCAGGTTCGCAACCATTCTTGTGCTGGATTCTGAGCATAACAGTTGCGACTGCTGATCACCAAATTCTCTCCGACAAAATACCAGCACCAATAGAAAGCCGCTGTTTTTTCAGGATGATAGATGAACATCTGTCGCGCTGTGCAGATTTGCTCGACAGTCCACAATTCATCAACATCTACTTGCCATAGCAAACATTCCTCATTAATATTTTCTAATGGTGCATTAACCATTTCACGTTTGCCTTCCCAGAAAATACCCTCCGGTTTACGATAAACTGTGACGTTTTCTGGATATAGCTGTGCCAATTCGTCTAGGTATTCTGCTGTGCCGTCATTGCTGCGTCCCTTGCAGTGGATTTCATCGGTAATACGTCCGCCATTTTGTAAAGACCACGCTGTATCATGCTTCAAGTCCGCTACACCCTCAACTATATGCCAATGCCATTGATAAGGTAGTTGTTTGAATACTTCTATGTGATATTTTATGAATGGTTCACCGTTGAGAACAATAGTAAAAAAGTGAATCGGTAATTCTAGTGATGAGGGAGAGGCACAGGCCGTCGATTTTTTCTGACCGCAGGCAAGAGTTGATGAATACTCATGATTGACTAGACAATGTTTGGCAATATTATGCCATACACGCTCAGAACCCGGCCAAGCAGCTACAACGTCATGAAATGCTATCCAACCATCTTCTTTTACGAGAGGAAATGACTGTTCAAAGTCTTTTAATACATCTAAAAATTGGTGAGAACCATCAATAAAAATAAAGTCAATTTTGTTGCCCTTGGTTAGTTCAAGCCACTGGCTTAACACTTGATGAGAATATCCCTCTAAGGGTACTACATATTCATATAATCCATTTTTTTGTAAATTTTGCTGCCAAATATCAAAGAAATTTCTATCTGGAAAGTCAATATCGTTACCATCCCATGTATCAATACAATAAATTTTTATATTTGTTCCTATACAGGCATAAGCCATAGCAACTGTGGAGCGTCCTTTATACGATCCTATTTCCACGACTACAGCATCATTAGGGAGAGACTTTACCTTATTAAATAGGTATTCTTCTTGCCCTGGAACCATGAAACCTTCAATGGCTTCAACAGCAGACTGAATGATTGTATAACTTGCTGGTGGAACAGTAACTTTTTTGAGAATTGCGTAGGCATTTATATCGGAGTCTGAAATGTTATTTTCCATTGTTTACCGCCTGTCTTTACCTTGTTTGTTGGATTTGCGTTTCCTGAGATTAAGCATCTGAACAGTTAAAGCTTTAAATTATTTTAATTAAACGTCTAATTACTAAAATTATACGTAGCAGGTAAATTGTCCTTCATATTTAGAAAAAAAGTTAGTGATATAAATCAAGGCTTCTTGAGGAGATAAATTGTGAACTTTCTCTATATCAGCATTCCACGGAAATTTATTTTTCCGGTCGGGCTGTTCGAGATATCCCCTTCTGTAGGCTTCCTCTGGTGTAAGTGAAGGTGCTGGAGTGATTTCTTGAGGAATCAAGAAAGCATTATTATAATGTAACTCTACCAGAGCATAATTATATTTTTGGCATAAAATATTTAACTGTGAAATACTTTGACCAAAAAAATGATCGTTATTCCAAACATAATTTTGGCTATAGTTAACAGTAAACTTTAGAGGTGGTGGGATCTTCTCATTGATTTCTACGCAGAGCAACAAAGGTCTAAATGAACTCAGTATTTGGTCTAAAACAAAATAATCATAACCATCTATATCAAGATTAAGAAAACTAAAATTTTCGGGGACTTGATGTGTTTTCATAAGAGCAACTACGTTCTCAGGTGTCACCATGCACTTACTTAAGTTAATTTTTTCAAATTCACTATACCTAAGTGCTAATCTTGTAAATAGTTGGCTATCATATTCTATAGCTAATCCCGCCCATCCTTGCTTGTATAAAAAATAAGTGTTTGACATAGTTATTCCATCACTAGCAGCTATATCCACACAGTATTTGTTTTCTATATTTAATTGGTTTAAATATTTATCAATAATAGTTTCTTCGTCTAAATATGAATATTTCTGAGTTGCAGCGTCTAGATTTTTGCTATCTGCGATTTTAGGGCTAGCTAGCATCAATACTTTAACAAATGCTTGAGGATCGGAGGCATAACGCTGACAAGCTGTGGCAAATTCTAGGGTAGATTGTTCGTAGGGTACACAATTTAAAATGCTTTGAAGAACTTGTAATAGTAAATCGGAATTAACGGGGTATAACTCTGACCGCAACAACTCAACAATTCCCAAGGATATTAGATCTTGATTTATAAAAGTATTTATATTAATGGAAAGCTCGACAATCTTTAACAGATTATTTATATCGGTGGGAGCTATTTCCCGGATGTGTTGCCGGAGTATCCGAGCAACAACATAGTCGGTGAGTAATTCTCGGCGCTGTGCTTCGGTTTGTATAACTTCTATTAGTTCAGATGTGCATTCTTCGATTTGTTCGGCATTGTCCTCAAATATACCGGTGAACCAGACTGTTAGAGCTTCGGCTTCTTGCTCTTGCAAAAGCAGCATCAACCCCAAATGCCAATAGTGGGATTTGATATTTGGTTCAGCTTCTATAGCTTGCTCATAAATACTCGCTGCTTTAGAATAGTCTCCTAAAAACAAGCATGAATTACCTCTTTGTTGCCAATTACTTTGATCGTTAAACACACATCTGGCATTGTAGCCGCTGCTGTATTCTCGAATTTTAGCAATAAGAGGTAATGAACTTAGTCCCAGCTTAACTAGCTCTGGAATTTGCGCTAAGCTCTCTATAATATTGTCAGCCAAGTTATATCTTATATCGTCCCCATATTGCAGGGTCAAATATACTAGAAGTTCCAGAGCATAGTCAGGAAAGTTCATAACATCAGCGATACAAGCTAATTTTAGTATTTGATCGGGTGTCTTTAATTCTGTATTCAAGTCTTCCCGAATCAGATCCCGAAAATAAAAAGCATCAGACCAGACTAAGACTCCCCAATGGTCTGTTGACGCTACAGGCATTCGGCGACCGTCACGATGCATATTACATAAATCAAAAAGTGTAAATCCTTGTTCTCTCAGGTACACATCTACATCCCCAAACAAAGGTTGACCCTTGTATATTTCTGTAAACTCTACTTCTGTTACAATCGCTAGAGTGCTGCTTTTTAAAATACTAGAAGCTCCTTTTAAAACCAGAAGCTCTGCCCCCTGAACATCTAGTTGTATAAAATCAATCTCGTTAACTGCTTCTGATTGGCAAAAAGAATCTAAAGTTGTCATCTCAACTTCCACAGTAGAAACTAGCTCAATTAGCTGAGAATTTCCGACAAACCGCTCAATATAGAAATCGCTGGGAGGATATAGCGAACTGCAACCTGGGTGTTTAGTAATGTAAATTGTGGATGTTCCGACACAATTTCCCAGAGCTAGTGGAATATGTTTTTCAGTCCAATTTATTTTTCGAGATTCAAGAGCGGCGTTAGCCTCATGACAAGCAGCTTCATCAGCATCGAATCCATAGATAGTAAGATTAGGTGCAAAAATATCCCACCCCTGACTCCCATAGTCATCTTTGTCTGCGATCTTACGAGACCCAACGAGGCATACTGTTACGTGAATATTATCTAAATGTCCGCTTTTCTTTAGGCTCGAAACGAAGATTGCCATACTAAAATCTTGAAGTCAAATAAATTTATAATTGACGATGATATTGGTAGATATTGGGATGGCAGAGAAGCCAATGGAGGGGATACATCTGAACTCGCCCTCCCCCTACTTTTTCCCCTTGGCCTGAGCCAACAGCGCCTGATAATCAGCCCGATCGGGATTTAGCCTCACCAACGTCTCCAAAGGCTCGATCGCCCCCAGCTTATCATTCATCCGCAACCGCACATTTGCCAACCCCTCCAGAGCCGTCTGATTCCGAGGTTCCCGCTGCAAAACCGTCTCATATTCCCGTTCCTGCACGGCCAGCAGAGGTTCCTGGGAGACAACAGCAGCCGCCACTGGTTTTGGTTGTTGCTGATGCTGGCTGCTCAAACCGCTGCTGAACAGACTCACCATACCAAAAATCGTAGAACCAGCAAAACCAGCCATTGATACAAACGCAAAAATCTGCTTAATTCGATCGCCCTTCCGAACCTGACTATCACTAGATTTTTTCTGTATACTTTCCATTGCTAACTCTTGCTGTCGCTGTTTTCCAGGCACTCGCACTCGTACCTATCTCTAGATTGCCCAAGTTCGATCGCAAAACGATCGCCCTTCTTGATTTAAAATTTGAGACCAACTTCAGCACCAACACAAAACGTGAGATTTGTCAAGGAGACTTAGCTAAGAATAGCACGCGGGCGATCGAGAAATCGTGAAGTGCGATCGGCCGCTGATTTTTTAGCTGTAACCCTCTGGTAATTCGCCAAACCGAGACCGGTTTCTGCACGTTACTAACTAGAGGAAATCGCACATCTTGCAATAATTACGATTATGTAATGATACCAGGTTTTAAGGGGTATTTTCTTGACCGACTGGTTCTGCTGACATTGCATTTTGAGAAGGTATTACAGGCGATTTTTGCTGTTTGTGCAAGCTGGGTAATCCAGGTTTTACAGATTGATTCGCCGCAGTTGTACTCGGATTTATTTTGTCTGAAAGAGGAGCTAATGTTTGAGCAACTTTCACTTGCTGCCGCAGTTGTTCTGTCGAACCTAACAAGCCTCCCAATCCGTTAAATAACCTGCGAATGTTGTTGCGAAAAGCCGGATCTCCGGTCAATTCATCCACGTCTGAAGTAATTTTCTGCACGTTCTGAAATGTAGAGCGTGCGGAATCTAGAGTTTGCTGCAATAATAGCAAAGTGGCGGGATTGTTTACCTGGTTGGATAAGTCTCGTAAATTACCAGAAGCTTGGGCTGCATTGGCTGAGAGAATTTCTAAATTGTTGAGCAATTGTCCTTGGTTGATGCGATTAATTGTCGGACTCAAACCGCTGACGGCTACTCGCAGTTCTTGGCTGCTTTGATTGATATTATTTAGGGTTGAGACTAAGCTGGCGCGGTTGGTTGTTACTAATGAATTGAGTTGGTTGGCTGTTAAGGTAACTTGATTGGCTGCTTGAGTTACTGAATTGGCTGAATTTATGGCAGCGGCTGATACGGCTTTTGTGGAAGTGTCCGCCGTGGCTACTACTTTAGAAACATCTGCGGCAACTCCTGATATTTCTCCTTTGAGGGATTGGCTTAAGCTCGATGCTTCTCCTTTTAAGGATTGATTTAAACTGTTGACTTCT
This sequence comes from Microcoleus sp. bin38.metabat.b11b12b14.051, assembly GCF_013299165.1. Classification (NCBI taxonomy): domain Bacteria; kingdom Bacillati; phylum Cyanobacteriota; class Cyanophyceae; order Oscillatoriales; family Microcoleaceae; genus Microcoleus; species Microcoleus sp. bin38.metabat.b11b12b14.051. The sequence continues at coordinate 17,917 of NZ_JAAFKD010000008.1, read as the reverse complement.
CCCTTCAAAGATTGAGTTAAAGTGTTGGCTTCTCCTTTTAATGATTGATTTAAAGTTCCTAATTCGGTTTTTACTGATTGAGTTAAACTGCCAACTTCTCCTGTGACGGATTTATTCAAGGTTTTGATTTCGGCTTTGGCTGTTTGAGTTAAACTTGATAAATCTTGAGTGAGTTTGGCTGCACCTTTTGCTGTGTTGGCTGTATTTTCGGAAATCGATTTAATATTGTTAAACAGGGCGGGATCTGTGTATAGGTTAGCGAGGCGGACTGTGGAGCGAATTAGTTCGTCGAGACTGACTCCAGCTTGACCTTTTAAGCGGGAATTTTTACAGATAATTTCTGGGGGACAATCGGCACTAAAGGGATTGGCGGTAAGTAGGGATTCTGGCAAAATTGAGTTGGGGGTAATGTCGATCGACGATTCGCCAATTAAACCCGATTTATTCGCTTCGATGGCCACATCCCGGGGCATCACTAAATTACCGGGGGCTATCTCTATCATCACGTCTACGCCGTTGGCGCTGGCTTTGATGGCGGTAATTTTACCTACGGCGACGCCGCGATACCTGACGGGCGTGCCTATTTGCATTCCCTGGGCGCTGGCAAATTCTACGGCGAATTTGTAGCTGCGGTTTCCTAGCTGCACGCCCTGCAACCAGAGCACTAAGCCTCCAAATAAACCGATTCCTACTAAAATTAAGAATCCGACAGAACCTTCTCTCATAGTTCGCGATCGCATATTGCCTCCTTTGGCAGTGGGCAGTGGGCAGTGGGCAGTGGGCAGTGGGTAGTTGGTAGTTGGCAGTGGGTAGTTGGTAGTTGGTAATTGTTGGTTGGTAATTGTTAGTTTTTTTCTGATGTGTTGCCTAGAGATTTTAAATAGGCGTTTAACCTGGGCGACAGTTCGTCAATAATTAGCTTCAGTTCTTCTACCAGGGCTATTTCATTCTCGAAAAAATGAGGGTTTTGTAGGGGTAGTGGATGGTGCGTGCCTACCCCGCCCCACCGAAGAATTATCGTTCATTTCAGGCATCGGGGCAACCACGGGGGGATTGCCCCTACAAAGAATGAAATAGCCCTGGTTCTTCTACTTGTACACTTGTTAGTAGTTTCCTAGTATAAGCTCGTCTCAACCAGTGCTTTGTTTCATACAATGAACCTCTGGCAATCCTGATAAACCGCCGATTATCCTGATAGCTACCTCGACCATCTCCTTCAGCAATATTAGCCCCAATACTATCAGCAGAGCGAATAATTTGCTTGCCGACTGTATCTTTTGCTAGTGCATCCCATTTTATAACTATATTCCAAATTTGATCTGCTAATTTTTTGGATAATTTATAAACATCTAACCTCTGAAAATTAGTTTGTGACATTATCCTATCTCCCAATAATACAAACAACTGCCAACTGCCCACTGCTTTCCTACCAACTGCCCACTGCTTTCCTACCAACTGCCCACTGCTTTCCTACCAACTGCCAACTGCCAACTGCCAACTGCCAACTAATTATCCAATCATTTGAATCGGCCCAGTAACGCTGCCGCTAAAAAATTGTTTAATTAATAAATTATCTGTTGATGCAATATCGCTGACAGTTCCCTCCCACTGCACTTTGCCTCGGTAGAGAAATACGATGCGATCGGCAGTACGGCGGATGGTACTGTCTTGGTGAGTGACGATCGCATAAGTGCTGCAAACCCCTTGGGCGGCCTGCAAGTCGCGGATTAAATCTTCAATAACCGTCGAAGCGATGGGATCTAAGCCCGCCGTCGGTTCGTCGTACAACAAAACTTCTGGATTGTCCCTGGCATTATCGGGATTTGCCATGATGGCGCGGGCAAAACTTACTCGCTTCCGCATTCCCCCAGACAACTGCGCCGGATAGCGTTCCCCAATTCCGGGTAAACCCACCATCTCTAACTTTTCCTCTACCAATTCCCGAATGCGGCGGCGCGGCAGCTTAGAATGCTGGTACAGTAAAAAACCGACATTCTCCTCTACCGTAAGCGAATCAAATAAAGCAGCTTGCTGAAACACCATCCCAATCCCGATCGGATCTGCCACATCGTCCACCCATCCCATCCGCCGTTGTCCCTGAACGAAAACCTCCCCCGCATCCGGGGCCAACAAGCCCGCAATTATACGCAAAATCGTAGATTTCCCTGTCCCGGAAGGGCCAATAATTGCCAGGGCCTCTCCCCGATATATCCTCAGATCCACTCGATCGAGGATCGGGCTATCCCCGAAGGACTTACTTACCCCCTTGAGTTCGATTAGCGGCTCAGCCATAAGATGCGATCGATTATTATGTTGTCAGTCATCAGTCATCAGTCTAGCTAATGACTAATGACTCATGATTAATGACTAATCACTTAAATTGACTGCCAGAATCAAAACTCTCTTGTATTGTAAATTTGTCAGCGTGAGCTATTCCAATACCCTTAAGACTAATTAACCATGTCAATTAGTTCATTTCCTAAAGCCCTGCGAGTCTTTTCCAAAGCTAAGCAGGTTTTTGTCCAATCCAGAAATCCTTACCCTCCCTCTTTGCGGAACGGGCGAGTTCACCAGTGGTTTAAGTGGTTGGCCCCCGGACTGTTGGTGAAACGGTGGCTGCTGATCAGTGCTGGCGGTGTGGTACTTGCTACTTTGGGTTTAGCGATTTGGACTGGGATGACTCCGATTTTTTTCCTGTTGCAATTGTTGAGAAATTTTTTGACCTGGATTGCGGAAGTTATTCCCAATTACGTGTCGGGGCCGATCGTGATTGCTGGCGGAATTTTGTTAATTCTGTGGGGTCAAACTCGCAGTTTGAACTCGATTACTCAAGTTCTAATGCCCGAAGGCAATGAGGAATTGGTCGATCGACTCCTCAACCACCGCCGCTTGCACCGGGGCCCAAAAATCGTGGCAATTGGAGGAGGTACGGGCCTTTCTCATTTGCTGAGGGGATTGAAGGATTATAGTGCCAAAATTACGGCGATCGTCACTGTAGCCGATGATGGCGGGTCTTCCGGGCGACTGCGGCGGGAAATTGGGGTATTGCCGCCGGGAGATATTCGGAATTGTTTAGCTGCTTTGGCCGATGAGGAAAAGTTATTAACTGAGTTATTTCAATATCGCTTTCAGGCTGGTGACGGTTTGGTTGGCCACAGTTTTGGGAATTTGTTTTTGACGGCGATGAGTGATATTGCTGGAGATTTGGAACAGGCGATCGCCGCCAGTTCTAAAGTTTTAGCAGTGAGGGGAGAAGTGCTGCCGGCTACTCTGAGCGACGTTTCTTTGTGGGCAGAACTGGCTGACGGTCGAAGAATTGAGGGGGAGTCCAGTATTACCGAAGCTAACGGGCAAATCGTCAAAATTGGCTGCACTCCTGCTAATCCTCCGGCTTTACCCAGGGCGGTAGAAGCGCTGCGGGAAGCGGATTTTATTATTATTGGGCCGGGGAGTCTTTATACGAGCGTGATTCCGAATTTGTTGGTAAAGGAAATTGCTGATGCGATCGCCCACAGTGAAGTTCCGCGCATTTATGTCTGCAATATTATGACTCAGCCGGGGGAAACTGACGGATACAGCGTTGCAGATCACATTCGGGCGATCGATCGGGCTTGCGGCCGCCCCCTGTTCGATGCTGTAGTAGTTCAAGGAAAAGTCCCATCTGCAAAATCTTTAATCCGCTATTCTCAGGAGAATTCCTATCCGGTTGTACTCGATCGCGAAGCCATCACGCAATTGGGGCGGCGAATTGTCATCGCGAACGTGATGGATGAAGATAAGAATACGGGTTTAATTCGCCATAATTCCCAAAGGTTGGCGGGGATGTTGCTGCGTTGGTACGGGCGCGCCCAGAATATTTAATCTGCTTTAAGGGGGGGAATGGGGAGATGGGAAGATGGGGAGATGGGGAGATGGGGAGCATCTCATTTTTGCAAAAAGCCTTTTTTTACAGTAGGAGTGTCCCCGCGTGCTTCGCAAGCTTCGCAAGTACACGCAAGCGGGGACAGCACTCTTAAAGCAAAACGGACACACACTCCAACTGTCAACTGTCAACTGTCAACTGTCAACTGTCAAGTGTCAACTGACTAAAATGAAAACTTTATTGCCAGATTTTGAGGCTACGCGCCAGTTTGGTATTGCGTTAGGTCGATCGCTCCCACCAGGCACTGTCATCTTACTACAAGGAGACTTAGGCGCGGGCAAAACTACCTTAGTGCAAGGTATCGCCGCAGGTTTGGGAATCTCCGAATCTGTGGAAAGTCCTACTTTCACCCTGATTAACGAGTATTTTGCAGGGCGGATTCCGTTGTACCATCTAGACTTGTATCGACTGGAACCTGAAGAAGCCGAAGCCTTGCACTTAGAGAGTTATTGGGACGGATTAGAAAGGGATTTGGGGATTGTGGCGATCGAATGGCCGGAAAGATTGCTGTACAAACCTGAGAATTATTTGCAGATTTCTTTGAGTTATCTCGATAGCGGGCGGCAAATTGAAGTGATGGGGACTGGCGATTTATCAGATTGGGAATGGGAAAATTGAGAATGTGCGATCGCACTTACTGCGGCGGGCGGTTGACTCGAATCAATTTGCCCTTCAAAGTTTCCTCACCAACAATAGCATCATTAATACGTGCTGCTAAAATTTCTACATTGCGATTTTTAGTGCAGACAATAATACCTGCATGGTCTGGCTTTCGGTTGTGCAGTCCGATAAAATCAAACCGATTTAATGTCAAAACAGCGCGATCGCTACTCACAGCAAATTCTAGCACTTCCGGATCTGGAATGCCCAGATTTGCTTTTCCTGCTTCCTGAACAGTCAGCACATTGTGACCAAAAGCCCGCAGCAATTCCACAACTGGCAAAGGAAATTGTTCATCTGCATATAATAGTGCCATCAGTTATGCTTCCTCATTTTTGCTGATTGCTTCTTCAATTTCCTCTATATGTGAATCAGCATAAGTCCAAACATTGACCAAATCAGCAGCACTTAAATGGGGATAAAATTGTAGAAGTTCGGAATCGCTTGAACCTTCGTTGCGAAAACCAACAAGCAGCCACACTGGAATCCGAGTTTTGGCAATACAAGCATCACCACCACACACTCCCGGAGTCTTGGTAATTGCCGGCCAGCTATTGCTTAAACTTTGGGTTAACAGACGTATTGCTTCAGATTTCTCGCTCGGAGTTAATGCAAGAAGTTGTGTTTCTAATTCTTGGAGCATAGGTAATATCGCCTCTATGGTAAGGGAATATACTTTGATAATTTTAGCATAATTTTCATCATAACCGTAGGCCGAAGCATTTGGGCTGAAAATCATAATTGGTGCGGGTGAATAATTGCCCAAATGCGAAATTCCAATTTTATCAACCTCGTAGGGGCGAAGCATTTGGGCTAAAAATCATAATTGGTGCGGGTGAATAATTGCCCAAATGCGAAATTCCAATTTTATCAACCTCGTAGGGGCGAAGCATTTGGGCGAAAAATCATAAATTGTGCGGGTGAATAATTGCCCAAATGCTTCGCCCAGCCCCACGAGTCAGCCACATTAACGGAATTTTGGGTAATTGATTTATGGCTGGGGAATTTGTGATTGGGGATTTCCCGTTGGGATTGGGCGAAGCATTCGGGCCTTATATTTGGCGCTTATTTCATGAATTGTCGCCCGAATGCTTCGCCCCTACGGGATTAACCGAATTTTGGGTAATTGATTTATTTCTGAGGTTTTTTATGGGAGTTGGTATTGCGATCGCACTTTTGGGTAGAATAATTTTCGTCATCGTGCCATTTTAACGGATTTTCCACTATATATTTTCTGATATTGTCATAAGCTCGTTCATCGCGAATAATTTCTTCATAATAACCCTGTTGCCATATTGTACCAGAATTCCTAGTTAGGCGATTGACCCTACGGGTTACTATTGATTTAAAGTTTTGTACTAATGCCCCTAGTGAACCTGATTCTGTTCCTTTGGGCAATGTAGATATCTGATCGGAGGATACAGGTTGGATTATCGGCTGTTTGAATAATTGATTTTTGTTAGTAGTATTGTCGTCAGCAATCAAAATAATTCCGTGTAGATGGTTTGGCATAATCACAAAAGCATCTAATTCTATAAAATTAAAATACTGTGACAAGCGATGCCAACCATATTGAACAGTTTCACCAATCAAATTAAGGTGCATTACTCCTGCTACAATTTCACCAAACAAACATTCTCTTTCGTAAGTGCAAATGGTGATATAGTAAGCTCCTGGCTGTGAATAATCATAACCTTTTAGTCGAATTGTTTTCCGATGATGGATGTCGGGGTTGTATTTCATGGTTTTCTTAATTTTGTCATTTTTAACAATTTTATTTCATCAGCCCTACGGGTAATCCGATTTTATCAAAATAGTTTGGATAATGTCAATTGCCAATTATCAATTCCCCTTTTATCAGAATTGTAGGGGCGAAGCATTTGGGCGAAAAATCATAAATTGTGCGGGTGAATAATTGCCCAAATGCTTCGCCCAGCCCCACGAGTCAGCCACATTAACGGAATTTTGGGTAATTGATTTATGGCTGGGGAATTTGTGGCGAAGCATTTGGGCGAAAAATCATAAATTGTGCGGGTGAATAATTGCCCAAATGCTTCGCCCAGCCCCACGAGTCAGCCACATTAACGGAATTTTGGGTAATTGATTTATGGCTGGGGAATTTGTGCTTGGAGATTTCCCCTTTGATCAGAATTGTAGGGGCGAAGGATTTGGGCAAAAAATCATAATTCGTGCGCGTGAATAATTGCCAAAATGCTTCGGCAAGCCCCACGAGTCAGCCACATTAACGGAATTTTGGGTAATTGATTTATGGCTGGGGAATTTGTGCTTGGGGATTTCCCCTTTTATCAGAATTGTAGGGGCGAAGCATTTGGGCAAAAAATCATAAATTGTGCGAGTGAATAATTGCCAAAATGCTTCGCCCAGCCCCACGAGTCAGCCACATTAACCGAATTTTGGGTAATTGATTTATGGCTGGGGAATTTGTGCTTGGGGATTTCCCCTTGGGATTGGGCGAAGCTTTCGGGCCTTATCTTTGGCGCTTATTTCATGAATTGTCGCCCGAATGCTTCGCCCCTACATATCTGCGTCAAATCTCAAGGCTTCACCCCTGACATTTGTATCTAATTTACCATTCTCAAAAACAACTTTTCCTCCCACAACTGTTATTACTGGCCATCCAGTCAAATTCCAACCTTCAAACGAACTCCAGCCGCACTTACTCGCCATTTCTGCTCCGACAACCGGGCGGTATTTATCCAAATCGACCAATACTAAATCAGCGTCAAAACCCGGAGAAATCGCCCCTTTTTTCGGAATTTTATAAGCTTTAGCAACTGCCGCTGACATCCAATTAGCAACTTGTGCTACTGTACATCTTCCCTCGACTGCTTGCGTCAGCATTAAAGGTAAAGAAGTTTCAACTCCGGGCATTCCTGATGGACTATTTGGATACTCTTGAGCTTTTTCTGCTAATGTATGCGGCGCGTGATCGGTGGCGATAAAATCAATTACGCCGTCGAGTAAAGCTTGCCAAAGTATTTCGTTATCGCTCTTTTCGCGCAAGGGCGGATTCATCTGAGCTAAACTGCCAATCTTCTCATAGGCGCTGGTATTTAACAGTAAATGCTGCGGCGTTACTTCCGCTGTTACCCAACTCGGTTTTTCTTGTCGCAAAAACTCGGCTTCGTCGCCAGTTGAAAGATGCAGGATGTGCAAGCGGCGTTGATATTTTTTGGAAAGTTTTAAGGCTAGCTGAGTTGCTAACAAAGCTGCTTGATTGTCTTGAATTTGGGAGTGCACAGCTAAGTCGGTACTACCTGCAAATTCCTGACGGCGCTGATTAATTCTAGTTTGATCTTCGGCGTGTACTGCAATTAGTCGATCGCCCTTAGAGAACACTCGCTCTAAATTTTCCTCTCCATCCATCAAAAGCTGTCCGTGCATCGAACCCATAAACACCTTAATCCCCGGAGTCGGGTTCGCCTCCAACAAATCCGGCAAATTCTCCGGCGTCGCCCCAATAAAAAAGCCGTAATTGACCAAACACTTCTCAGCAGCGCGGCTTAACTTATCATCTAAGGCGGCTTGGGTTGTGGTTAGGGGGCGGGTATTGGGCATTTCCAAAAACGATGTCACGCCGCCCTTAGCGCAGGCACAGCTAGCGGTAAACAAGTCTTCCTTGTGTTCCAAACCCGGTTCGCGGAAGTGTACCTGCGGGTCAATTACTCCGGGTAACAGAGTTAAGCCGATCGCATCTATTTCGCGATCGGCAGATTCGGCAATTTCAGGAGCAACCCGAACAATTTTGCGATCGCTAATTAACACGTCCCCTACCAAAAACTCACCGTCGGGTAACAGAATGCGAGCGCGGCGGATTAACAAACTTGATGTAGTCGGCATAAGCTATAATTAAGTAAGTAATGTACGTAGAAGCCCAGACCAATTTTATCCTCAAAAGAGTTTGAAAAATACTAATAAATATAACTAGCTTGTGGAAAAATTGTAATTTTTATGATGAACCTCGACACACTTGACTCTACCAGATATTACAAAAAACTCACCGCACCCGCGCAGATTTTGCAGATTTCCTCAAAAAAATCCCAATTAAGTCTATAATTTGTATCCAGCCCAGTCACTTAATACTTATGACTCGTCTAGACAAGTCAGCCGACCAAAAACCCCCGCAAGATACCGAAAATCCTTGGATAGAAGCAATTAAGACGATCGGCTTAGCAGCATTCTTAGCCTTTGGTATCCGCACCCTGGTTGCGGAAGCTCGCTATATTCCGACAGGCTCGATGCTCCCAACCCTACAAATTAACGATCGATTAATTATAGATAAGGTGAGCTATCGACTCAAAGACCCGCAGCGAGGAGATATTATCGTGTTTATGCCGCCGGATCCGGCTAGTTTGTGCACGGGCCAGCCACCACCGATTAAAGATGCCTATATCAAGCGAGTGATTGGACTTCCGGGGGACACAGTGGAAGTCAAAGAGGGAAAAGTTTATATCAATAAGCAGCCGCTACAGGAAAAATATATTGAAGAAATTCCGCAGTATCCCTACGGGCCTGTAGTTGTATCTCAAAATTCTTACTTGGTACTCGGCGATAACCGCAATGCAAGCTGTGACAGCCATTATTGGGGCTTTGTACCCAAACAAAATATCATCGGTAGGGCGATCGTCCGTTTTTGGCCTCTCAACCGCACAGGGTCGATCGACCCCACACCGCTTTATCCGGCTAAAAAGTAGCCACCACCTAGAATTCCGCAGCTTGACACTCTCAGGTCTAAAGACACGCTCGATTCTTTAATCAACGATATGACTTGCTCAGGCAGGATTTCTCCAGTCTGAATAGAGGTCTTATCTCCTAAAGCGTTACTTGCGTCTAGCGCAAAAGTTCCGGTATGTCCTACCGTACTCAATCCTCGACTAAGGATATTTCTAGCTGCGTTTTCATCTCTATCCATTACACAACCACATTTACAAACGTGGGTTCTAGTGGATAGCGTTTTTTTGACAATTTCACCGCAACTAGAGCATTCCTGGCTGGTATATTGTGGATTAACAGCTACCGTGACCCTCTTGAATACTTTTCCAAAATATTCAAGCCAAACACGGAACTGATACCAGGATGCGTCATTTATTGACTTAGCTAGACAATGATTTTTCGCCATATTTTTAATTCTCAAATCTTCATAGGATATCAAGTCGTTGGACTGAACTACGCACCGTGCCAATTTCACAGCATGGTCTTTACGTTTCCTACTTATTTTGAGGTGGCGTTTCCCTAAAATCTGCCTAGCTTTGCCTCTATTTTTTGACCCTTTGACTTTGCTAGAAACACGGCGTTGTGAACGCTTAAGAACCTTTTCTGCTTCACGAAGAAACTTAGGATTCTCAACCATTACGCCATTGGAATCTGTGTAGTATTCTTTTAAACCTACATCTAATCCAATCGTATTTCCTGATGGTTTTATATTTTCCTGACGGTTAACATCAATGCAAAACTGACAATAATAACCATCAGCCCGTTTTACCAATCTTACCCGTTTTATTTGGTTGATTTGGTAGAAATGCAGATCACGAGTTCCTTTAATTTTTAATCTGCCAATACCTTTTTTATCTGTAAACGTGATGGATTTACGGTTATCTGCAAGTCGCCATCCTGACGTTTTATATTCAACAGAACGACAATCTTTTTGAAATTGAGGATATCCCTTTAAACCAGGAATATTCTTCTTGCAGTTATCATAAAACCGAGAGATAGAAGACCATGCTCGTTCAGCACTAGCTTGTCGCGCCATTGAGTTGAGTTCATTAGCAAACGGGAAATTAGCCGCTAGTACAGCACAATATTTCTGCAAGTCATTTTTGCCTGTATCTTTAACATCCATCCATAGCCTAATACAGCTATTACGAACGAATTGGGCAGTCCGAATTGCATCATCTATTGCTGTTAACTGAACTGATTTTCCGTAAACTTTAAACTCAAAAATTAGCATTGTTCCTACCTCCAATCTTATACTACTATTTGTGGCGTAAGATTGTCAAGATATTTAGCAGTACAAGATTGAAGGCGGTTAAAACCGCCCGTGTCGCTTATATCGAGCGGGCTAAAGCCACTGAGCTTTACGCTTACCGTATACTTCTGTAAAACCTGCGGTTGTCAGCTTAATTGACCAATGAAAACTGAAAACTGACAACTGTCAACTGTCAACTGAATGAAGTTTCGCGATCGAGCACTTTCACCACCTTGTTATACATATCCTCTGCTTCTTGCGGCGAATTGCCGATACTCGTCAAGCCTAATTTGCCAAACTCCGACAAACAACCCATTAAATGAAACACGCTTCCCGTCTCAGTACCCGTGTCAAAGTGCAGTTGATTGTCAGCAATAATATCCATCAAATCATTCGGTAATAATCCTCGATAGCGCTCCTTTTTTAAATTATCCGAAGCTACATAATATTTCGGACGGCCCTGCTGGCTGTAAAACAAGCCCGTAGTTCGTTCGTAGCGACCGTTTGTCAACAGCTTCAAAGCCATAAATGGATGAGTTGTACCTCCTTTTCGCAAGTTAATTTCTATTGCTTGAATATCCCATTTCCCATCCGATTGCTTGACAGCAACATAATCCACTCCAAATCGCTCTAAAGCACCTTTTGCAGCTAAGTTTTTCCCCACTTTCCATCCCAACTCTTGCAGCGCCAGCCGATAGGATTCATCCGCCGGAAATCGGCAACCCAAGAAAATTTGACCGTCTGGGCCTCCTAAAATCTGGTCGTGGGTTGAGAGAATTTCTACTTCGCCACTGGGGACAATTCGACCTTGAACGCTGGGCGATCGCTTTTCCGAGCCTTCGATAAACGCTTCCGCAATTGCTCCTAATTCGGGAATGCGACTGCTGAAATTTTCCCAGGTTTCGGCTGTTGCTTGAAACCGCAAATTGTGGAAGCTATCGCCAATTGCTTTAAGTCTGTCTTGAGGTGCTTTATTTGCGATCGGCTTCAAATCTAAAATTGCGTTTCCTTCCCCCGAAAAACCTTCGTTTAACTTAATTACTATCCGCTGCAAATCCGGCTGTCTTTCCCACAATTCGGCCGCCGCTACTGCTAAATCTTCGGCATTCCAAACCAACTCGGAACCGTCAGGATAAGGTACGCCAGCTTCTTGGAAAATTTGCCTGCTGCCGCTTTTTGTGCCCCAGTAAAGCAAATCCGGATCGCTCGCCCACAAAGGAATTCCCAATTTAACAGATAACTCGCGCTCTAAGGGCGTCGAGTTGTAACAAACCATATAGGATTTTGTCGGCCGCGCTGCTTGACGAATCCGCTCCATTAAGCGGGGACGTTCTAAAATTTTCTGAGTGAGAGATTTAGAAGAAGCATCGTAAGTGGAAAACAGCAAAAGGCGATCGCGCGCGTGAGAAAATGGAATACCTGGGAGCAATTGCAGGTAATAATCTATAATCATCGGGTGCAGCGGCTCGGAGGTAATGTAAATTAAGCGCGTGCGGGGATTTCGCAGCCGAATTAACGAAAATAAATGACGCTCTTCGTAGTGATAAGCACCCTCAACCTTCTGCATTTCTTGCTGATCTAAGCTGACAGAAGGAATGACGATAATATCACAATCTCCCCTGTCAAATTCTTCGATTGCTCGCCAACGTTCGCGTAATTCTGTCTGAAGGTTGCGAAATTGCTGTGCGGTTTCTGAAGCTGAATTATTTAACTCTTGCATTGCGTTTAATCCTAATTATTCAAATAATCGTTGCTGGTGGTGTAGGGTGCGTCATCCTAAATATTTTAGTTAACTCAAACAGTTTTTTTCGCTCCGCACCTTGTGGTGGAATAGATGTAGGGTGCGTCAGCCCAGATACCTGAGACAAATCAAACAGTTTTTGTTCTGACGCACCTTACCAACAATATTGCTGACCAAAATAAACGAATAGCGAATTCTATTATGTCAGATCAATTACCAGCAATCAAAAGTGTTTGTAGTGAGGACTTTAGTCCTTAGACGAATGCGGACTCGCATTCCGAACGATCGAACTTTACCAGCAATCTCTAACGGTTCGAGCTTTCGGAATACCAGTCTTCTGACGAATGCGGACTCGCATTCCGAACGATCGAACTTTACCAGCAATCTCTAACGGTTCGAGCTTTCGGAATACCAGTCTTCTGACGAATGCGGACTAAAGTCCTCACTACGAACCTTACCAGCAATCTCTAACGGTTCGATCGTTCGGAATGCGAGTCAATCGTCATGAATGTGGACTAAAGTCCTCACTACGAACCAATTTGATTGTGTCCTTCGAGCTGAGATGATATTAAGGTGGGTTAGTTCAGATATTTGAAGCCCATCAAACAGTTTGTTTCACTCCGCACCCTACCCGCAACTAAGAAGTTCGCCGCACTCGAAAAAGTCTGGCATATTCCAATATAGGCTCTAGGCGCCGCTGATTTTGCTTGAGTGCCGATCGCAATTTTTCCGAAGGGCGGAACACCAGCGGAGCCGAATATTTGGTCAGTATCTCCATATCCGGCGACTGACTCAGCAGCATCAGCCGCACATCTTTGTCGAGCAAATAACTCAGGGAGAGCAAATCTCCCATGTTAGTAAAGTCGTTGCCGCGATCGCTAATTACTATTGTATCTTTAATCGATCGATTAGCGATCGCCTCTTTGTTAATATTTCTCGCAACTTCAGCATTAAAATAGCTCAAGTCTTTGCTCCACCAAGTATCAGAAACAGCGCTGAGGGTACAAGATGCTACGCTTGCTGTAAATACCCCCGCTAAAACGACTTGCCAAAACCGCTGCTGAGTTTTCACCTTACTCGCCAGCAAGCAAGCAACTGCTAGCTGCACTCCCGGAAAGCACGAAATCAGATAGCGGCTGACGGCGGAACGTTTGCCGCCTAGGATTAGATCCGGTAAAGCCAGCATCAAAAACGGCACAAAAATTGATGTTACAATAAACAGCAAAGTTGAAATATTTGTGCGGCGGCAGATCTGGTAAAGTGCTGCCACAATTAACAGCAAAAATGGCAATCTCAGCAGATAAGTCCAGATATTGTCAAAGCCGAAGTCGAAGTCAAAAAATAAGGCTGTAAAGCTGAGCATCCACAATTTTGCCAGATACAGCCAACCAGGAGATATTCGCGTCCAGTCTGTCGTGGCTGAGGCTCGTTCCAGGTTGGTCGCCAGCACGTAAATCCACGGCAAATACAAGATTAAAGCGGCTGTTACTGCTAAGAAAAATTGCGAATTAGTTAAGTGACCGCGCAGTTTTTTTTGCTTGACAAACAGCCAGCAAGCAATTATAAAAACTCCGTGTCCGACGAGTGTTAAACTGAAGAAAGGGTGAGTGTAAAAACCGCTCGCGATCGCCAGCGAGTAATACGCCCAATTTTGCCAGCCCCGCAACCGCAATGCTCTCAGCAGCAGCCAACTGCTGCCAATAACTGCCACTGTCAGCAAACTGTACTGCCTTGCTGTCTGAGCAAACAAGATGTCAAAGGGAGATAAAGCCAGCAGCGTTGTTGCAACTAAGGCTGCCAAATTTGAGGATAAAAGTTCCTGAGCTAAAGCATACATCAAAGGTAGCGACAACAAACTCAATATTGCGGGCAAACTGCGGGATGCTGCCATAGAACTACCAAATTGCTCCATCCACAAACGAGCCATCAAAAAGTACAAAGGCGGATGCTGCGGGTCTTCTAATGCTAAGGAACGAATTGTATCTGCTGCTGTACTTCCCGGTTTAATTCGTTGATATTTCTGCAATTCTGGTGCAGGAACAATCCGGTTTTGAAATAGTTCGTCGTCGATTTCTTGCCTGGTAAAACCAGCGGCGCGGATTGATGTGTATACTTCGTCATGCCAGTAGAGTTTGCGATCGATCTCGAAGCAGCGAAATCCGATACCTAGCAAAATGCCGATCGCCAATAAGCCGATCAGCAACCGGAAATTTTGGGGAATTTTGGGATTAACAGATGTGTCTTGATTTGTTGTAGATGCCATGCTTATCCTAATTGTGGCGATCGTCCCAGAGGCGTACCCGATTCAGTTGACAGTTGACAGCTTGCCCCGAGCGGAGTCGAGGGGTTGACAGTTGACAGTTGACAGTTGACAGCTTGCCCCGAGCGGAGTCGAGGGGTTGACAGTTGACAGAAGAGCCAGCCCGCTTCAGCTACCGCTCCTGGGAGTAATGAATAGTCTTTTTTTAATTCGTCTCTACAAGGGAGATGCTTTCAACCAATTCTTTCTGCTAACCCAACCGACCATCATTCTACCGTCTGTCGATCGCCTTCTACCTTCCAAACAGCAGCCTCCTCAGAGCGCGATCGGGCTCAACCAACCCAAAATCAAGAATTCTAAACCAAATCGTCCCAGAACCTCCAGACCCCAAAAATAACTGCTAACATACGTGTTGTACAGTTAATCAACAAGCTCCGCAAGGGGTCTACCCGCGTACCGAAAATGGCAAAAAAAGAAGCTTCTACAAAAACTACTGAAAACACAGAAAAGCAAAAAGCCCTAACTTCCGTACTGTCCCAAATCGAGCGCAGCTTTGGCAAAGGAGCGATCGTCCGATTGGGAGACTCCACACGCATGAGGGTAGAAACCATCCCCACCGGAGCTCTGACACTGGACATTGCTTTGGGCGGCGGTTTGCCAAAAGGCCGAGTAATTGAAATTTACGGCCCCGAAAGTTCCGGTAAAACTACTCTAGCGCTCCACGCGATCGCCGAAGTCCAAAAAACCGGCGGAATCGCAGCCTTCGTAGATGCCGAGCACGCCCTCGATCCCACCTACGCCTCAGCATTAGGCGTCGATATTGAAAATCTCTTAGTTTCCCAGCCGGATACCGGCGAAATGGCCCTAGAAATTGTCGATCAACTCGTGCGATCCGTCGCCGTCGATATCGTAGTCATTGACTCCGTAGCCGCCCTCGTCCCCCGCGCCGAAATCGAAGGCGACATGGGCGACTCCCACATGGGTTTGCAAGCCCGCTTGATGAGTCAAGCCCTGCGGAAAATCACCGGCAACATCGGCAAATCGGGCTGTACGGTCATTTTCCTCAACCAATTGCGGCAAAAAATCGGTATCACTTACGGCAACCCAGAAACAACAACCGGCGGTAACGCACTCAAATTCTACGCCAGCGTGCGGCTCGACATTCGCCGCATTCAAAGCTTGAAAAAAGGTACAGAAGAATACGGCAACCGCACGAAAGTTAAAGTTGCTAAAAACAAAGTTGCTCCGCCTTTCCGCATTGCCGAATTTGACATTGTATTTGGCAAAGGCATTTCTACCTTAGGCTGTCTGACTGACTTGGCCGACGAGATGGGAGTAATTCTGAAAAAAGGTTCTTGGTATAGCTACAACGGCGATAACATCGCTCAAGGACGAGACAAAGTGATTCAACACATGGAGAAAAATATCGATTTCAAAAATGAAATTGAGGAGCTAGTTAAAAAGAAACTTGAGACTGGTGCTGTGGTTTCTGCTAATTCTGTCGCTCCTGTTGATGTTGATGTTGATGATGATGTTGATGATGATGATGTTGATGATGTTGATGATGACGCTCAAGATGTAGGAGATATGGAAGAAATCTAAATTTTGTAGCGATTAGTCATTAGCGATCGATCGTTAGTCATTTGCAATAGTAGGTTGGGTTTATGTAGATCAACTCAACCTACTATTGTATTATTGCTGTTGTGATGGTCTGCTGCCTGTGTGCTTTTATCTTTCGACGAGCCGAAGCTTACTCAAAGCAAAAAGTTAGCAGCAACAGCTATGCTAATAGACTGCTATAAACTATAAGCCAGCCAATAAATTTATTGTCAAATTAACATTAAAACCCGTGCCATGTAGCGCCGTCGGGCCCGAAAGCGGCTAACCTTGCCCCGTAATATTTAAACCTTTGCCTTTGGTTTGATCGTTCGGACTTTAGTCCTGATATAGTCTGATGACTAAATTCCTAACTACAAACAGTTTTGATTACGGGTAATTTCCCGGAAACGATATCGCCCACTAACCCTTACTCAGGCAAAGAAACAGGCTGTACGTATTGAGAATTAGCGCGCACATAACAGCCTTGTCTTGTCAGTAACCAGGGTTTACCGTTTGCCACCAAAATCGCATTTCCCCCCCTAGTTTCAGCAGCAATTGGATCTTAATTCGCCCGGTAAACTTGTTGAATTGCTCCGTTTGGCGTTTGGCGACAGTTAAGTTTTCCATCCCGCGACGTGACTCGCCAAGCAGGCCAAGTTACATAACCAGCAGTTTCGCTCAACCAAGTATTAGTATTGCTAGAAGTATAGTTGCCGCTGGCGTTTTGAATAGCGCCAAAAAATTCTAGATTGCCTACTTGAGTAAAATAAAATCCCCTGGGACTGTTCGCTTTTTCAGACAGGTTTAAAGTAGTTTTTCCGGTGGGATTAAGATAAGTAGTAGCGCTAGCAGCACTGCATCAAATTAATGACAAAACTCCGGCAGAAAACCAAAGATTAACTCGTTTCATGGGAATACTTATTATAAATTTATACTTGATAAGACTTACACGTTGCCCACAAATTAACCGGGGTTTTGAAAATCTTATTGGCAGTTTAAAGCCGATGTATTTTAGTTAAACAACCAAGCTACTAGCTCTGTGTAAGTCATGTTTTATTTATAGCTAGCAGCCAAATATTTCACCAGTCGCTTTAGCAAGTGACACTCATTTGAGCGACAGCACACTGGTAATCCCGCAGGCGTTACGGGCATCAACTCTGCAAAACTTCACCCTACTTCAGGTTTCTTCAACTCTATTCACTTGGTAGCACTCGCATCACTTGGTTTGCACGCTTCAGCTTCTGACTCATTGCAGGTGCAAATATTTAGCGACAGAATAGATTTATATACGTAAGTAAGGGAGTTCAAATCACCGCTAAATACTGTGGATTTTACGGGTATTTCCCGGTGGGTCAAGTTGCGGTAACTAACACTAGCCAGATTTTTACAACTGACAAATTTCACCTCTGGGGCTGTTTGTAAAGAAATGTAAAAGCTCCTGAAAGTTAATTGCTGTTATAGAAAGTACGATTTCTGAGCTGAGTCCGTAAAAAAAGTCGTATTGATTCAGGGCAAAAATGAACTTGACAAACACGAATTTAATTTGCCAGACACTTTAATCATTGTTGGAGGGAGAATAAATCATGGCTGACAGTCAATTAAAAGTTATATTAAAGATGGCTCAGTGCGATTCGTTTAGTCGAAATGAGTAGCAATATTCAAGGATGGCTAGTATGGCTCTTTTTTGCCATAACAACTAAATACATATCTGGGTGCGGGTCGTCCCAAGTCCCAGTCCGCAAGTGCAGC